>JAYVRQ010000083.1:0-8170 GCA_043776145.1 Chthoniobacteraceae bacterium | reverse complement strand
GCCAGTTCACTTCGCTTTTCAAATCGCCCGCGGTGATCTCCGGCGCGAACGCCAGCGCCGTCTTCGCTTCGTTGTTGGAAGCTGGAAGTTGAGCGTTGGATGTTCCTGCAACTTTCCGCTTCGGCGCTTTCGCCAGCGCATCGAGCGCGGCCTGATGATTCCAATCCGCAATGAAAAGCTGCGACTTGCCATCGCTCGTCCGCCCGCTCGTCCAGCACAGCTTTTTCCCATCCGGCGAAAACACGGGCAGCCCGTCGAAGCCCGGCGAATGCGTGACGCGCACCGGCTCCTTCTCGCCGTTCCGATCCACGATGAACAACTCGAAGTTCTCGAAGCCGAGTTTGTTCGCCGTGAAGATGAGATAGGATTCGCCCGGCCAGAAATACGGCGCCCACGACATGCACTGAAAATCCGTGAGCCGGATCACCGCTTCGCCCAGCCGGTTCATCGTGAAAATGTCCGCGTTCATCCCGCTCTCGTCGAAGCGCCGCCACACGATGCGGCTGCCGCCCGGCGAGAAAAACGGGCCGCCATCGTAGCCGTCCGTCTTCGTCAGCCGCCGGACATTTCCGCCGTCCGCGTCCATGAGATAGATGTCGCCAAACCACGCGGGATCGCGCTCCAGCCGGCGCTGCGTTTCGGGGTCGGCCTCGACGGCCTCGTAAGCGGCGCGCGTCGAGCTGAAGACGATTTCATCGCCCGTTGGCGAAAACGCGGCCTCGGCGTCGTAGCCGCGCGCTTTCGTGAGTTGCACGATCTGCGAGCCGTCGGCGTTCGCGGAAAAAAGATCCATCGCCGGATCGTAGTCCCACGCATAGCGGCGCTGCTTTCCGCTCGCGCGAAAATCGAGTTCGGCCTTTTGCTTTTCCAGCGCCTGCGGATCGAGATGCGTGGAGGCGAAGAGCACGCGATTCGTGCCCGGCTGGAAAAAAGCGCACGTCGTTTTCCCAATGCCCGGCGAGACGCGCGCGCTGTCGCCGGTCGCGAGATCGAGCGTGTAGATTTGGTAAAAGGGATTTTCCGGCTCGCGCTCGCTTTGGAAAATCAGCCGCTTTCCATCGGGCGAAAAATAGCCCTCGCCGCTGCGTTTGCCTTCGTAGATGAGCTGGCGGGTATTGGTGAGGAAGGCGGATTCGGGATTCCGCTCCTCGGCAAATGCCTGGGAAACGAGGACTGCAACGAGAATGAACAGCGGGCGCATGGGCGGACGATGGCGGGCGCTGGGAAGGTGCGCAAGCGTGGCGGGTTCCGGGGAGCGCGCGCGTCTCGCGTGCTGGCGAAGGCGTCCCGCCTTTGCGGACTTTCATGACGCACCGTTTCAAATTCCGTTCACCGGATTTGCCACGACACATTATGGAAGTTCGTTGAGGCGGGACGCCTCAACCAGCACGCGAGACGCGCGCGCTCCCCGGAAAATCCGCGACCGCATTTATTAAACTGCCGCTTTCCTTCCCGCTTGCGACAAAGACCGCGCGCTGATTCTTTCCAAATCGCCGATGAGCACCGAAGCCCGCCCGATGGTAGAACTGCGCGAGATCACCAAACGCTTCGGCAGCTTCGTCGCCGCGCGGGATGTGAATCTGCACATCCAGGCGGGCGAATTTCTCACGCTGCTCGGTCCGTCGGGCTGCGGGAAGACGACGCTGCTGCGCATGATCTCCGGCTTCGAGACGCCGACGCTGGGCAGCGTGTGGCTCGATGGCGCGGACGTGACGCACCTGCCGCCGTACCGCCGCGATGTGAACCAGGTCTTTCAAAGCTACGCGCTTTTTCCGCATCTTACCGTCGAGGAAAATATCGCGTTCGGCTTGAAGATGAAGAAGACGCCGAAGGGGCAGATCGGCGACCGGGTGAAACGCGGGGTCGATCTCGTGTCGCTCGGCGGATTCGAGAAGCGCAAGCCGAGCGAGCTTTCGGGCGGGCAGCGGCAGCGCGTGGCGCTGGCGCGCGCGATCGTCTGCGAGCCGAAGGTGCTGTTGCTCGATGAGCCGCTCTCCGCGCTCGATGCGAAGCTGCGGCACAAGATGCAGATCGAGCTAAAGCGTCTCCAGCAGAAGCTCGGCATCACATTCGTCTTCGTGACCCACGATCAGGAGGAGGCGCTGACGATGAGCGACCGCATCGCCGTGGTGAACAAAGGCCGCATCGAACAACTCGGTGGCGTGAACGACATTTATCACCGCCCGCGCACCACGTTCGTCGCGAATTTCATCGGCGAGGCGAACATCCTCCCGGCCACGGTGCAATCGCGGCAGGGCGGACTCGTGATGGTCTTGCTCGATGGAAAGCTGCCGCTGGTGATCGACGACGACGGGATCGCGCCGGATGCGGAAACGCTGCTCCTCTCGATCCGCCCGGAAAAAATCCATCTGCAAAAGACACCGATCACCGGCGAGAAGCGGGACAATGTTTTCGACGCAACAATCAGCGAGGAGATTTTCAAAGGCGCGACGGACGAACTGACGATCGCGACGGACAACGGGCTCGAACTCACCGTCTGCGCCGCGAACGAAAGCGCGCACGAGGACAATTTCGGCAAGGGAGACAGGGTCTATTGCCGACTGCATCCGAATGACATCGTGGTGGTGCAGGAAGAATAGGAGATTTCAGATGTTTGATTTCAGATTTCAGATTGAATGTCCCGATGCCGTGCGCTTTCCAAATCTGAAATCTGAAATCTGAAATCCCAATGACTGAACAAACCCTCTGGACGGGAACGTCCTCGCAAATGAAAAACTTCTGGCTCTTTGTCGCGTGCCTGCTCGTGGTGCCGATCCCATGGGCATTCTGGGCGTGGCTGAAAACGAAGAACCGCATCTACACGCTCACCACCGAGCGGCTGGTGATCCGCAGCGGCGTGCTGAACAAGGCGACGGAAACGCTGGAACTTTACCGCGTGCGCGACCTGCAAATCCTCGAACCGTTTTGGCTGCGGCTGTGGGGACTGAAAAACATTCACCTCGTCACGACGGATTCGACCACGCCCGAACTGATCCTCGATCACATCCCGTCCGCGCTCGATCTCGGCGACAAGTTCCGCCAGCAGATCGAATTCAGCCGACAGAAAAAGGGCGTGCGGGAATTCGGCATCGATGTCGCCCAAGGCGGCGACCACCTCGGCGACCAGCAAATTTCCTGAAATGAAAAACTTTCTCTTCGACAAAGACGAATCCACCGGCGGCGACATCCCGACGCGCGATCAAGTGGCGGTCAGCGACACTTGGGATCTCGTGCATCTTTTTCCCACGCCGGAGGCGTGGGCCGCGGAGTTCGCGGATTTGCAATCGCGGTATGAAGGCGTCGCGCAGTTTCGCGGGCGGGCCGGCGAGTCGGCGGGGACGCTGCGCGAGGTCATGGAGTTCGACAAATCGCTGAGCCTCCAGATCGAGCGGCTGTACCACTACGCTTCGCTCAAGTGTTCCGAGGATAGTTCGGACGCCGCGAATCTTGCGCGCGAGGCGCAGATGCAGAATTTGCTCACGCTCATTGGCGAGGCATCGTCGTTCGTCACGCCGGAATTGCAGGCCATCGACGATGCCGCGTTCGACGGCTACCTCGCCGATCCCACGCTCGCCGAATGGACGACTTCACTGCGCAAGATTCGCCGTCTCAAGCCGCACACGCTCAGTGCCGCGGAGGAGCGACTGCTCGCGCTCGGCGGCAGCGCGCTGCGCGGACACGACGAGACGTTTTCGCAACTCACGAATGTGGATATGAAATTTGGCAAGCTCGCCGACGAAGAGGGCGTCGAGCGCGAGTTGAGCCAGAGCAGTTACTCGTCGTTCCTGAACAAACGCGACGGCGGCCTGCGCGCGCGCGCGTTCAAGCAGTTCTACGCGGAGTTCGACGATCACAAATTCACCTGCGCCTCGACGCTTGCGAACTCGGTGAAGGCGGACGTCTTCCACGCGCGCGCCCGCAATTATCCCAGCGCCCTCGAAGCCGCGCTCTTTCACGACGACGTGCCCGTGAGCGTCTATGACAATCTCATCGGCAGCGTCCGCGCGAATCTCGCCCCGCTTCTCCGCTACTACGAACTGCGCAAGCGCGTCCTCAAGCTCGACGAAATCCATCACTACGATACCTACGTGCCGATGGTCGCGAACATCGAGACAAACACTTCATGGGACGAGGCCGTCGCGAAAGTCATCGCCGCGCTCGCCCCGCTTGGGAGCGAATACTGCGGCACGCTCGCCGACGGCTTGAGCAGCGCGCGCTGGTGCGATCGTTACGAGAGCAAGGGCAAGCGCAGCGGCGCGTTCAGTTCATCGAGCTACGGCAACCCGCCTTACATCCTGATGAACTACAAGGCCGACGTGTTCAGCGATGTCTATACTTTGGCGCACGAGGCCGGGCACTCGATGCACACTTGGTACGCGCAGCGCGCGCAGCAGTTTCAGGACTATAACTACCCAATTTTCCTCGCCGAAGTCGCCAGCACTTTTAACGAAGAGTTACTGACCCATCACTTACTCGCCGAGACGCGCGATCCGATGATGCGCGCCTACCTTATCAATCGTCAGTTAGATGACATCCGCGGCACCGTCTATCGGCAGACCATGTTTGCGGAGTTCGAGAAAATCATTCACGCGATGGAGGAAGCGGGCGAACCGCTCACGCTCGATACTTTCCGCCAGGCGTATCGCGGATTGCTCGATGCCTACTTCGGCCCCGCGTTCGTCATCGACTCGGAGTTGGAGTTGGAATGCTTCCGCATCCCGCATTTCTACAGCGCCTTCTACGTCTATAAATACGCGACCGGCATCAGCGCCGCCGTCGCGCTTTCCGAGCAGGTGCTCGCATCCGGCGACGCCGCGCGCTACCTCGGCTTCCTGCAAAGCGGCGGCGCGAAATTTCCCATCCCGACGCTGAAGGACGCGGGCGTGGACATGTCCAACCCCGCGCCGGTCGAGGCCACGCTGCGGCTGTTCGCGCGGCGCGTCGGGGAGTTGGAGGAATTGCTCGGCTGATGATCGTGGATCACGAAAAGACGATCCTCGCCGCGCAGGGTTACTGCGAACTCGGCATGTTCGACGACGCGCTGACCGAACTCAACGCGCTCCCCGTCGAGGCGAAGTCGCATCCCGAGGCGATCGAGACGCGGCTTGCGATTCTCATGCAGGCGCGGCGCTGGAAAAGCGCGCTCACCGTCAGCCGCGAACTCTGCCTCATGTGCCCGGACAAAAACATCGGCTACATCCACGCCGCCTTTTGCCTGCACGAACTCGGCGACACTGTCGAGGCGCGCACCCTCCTGCTCTCCGGCCCCGAGACGCTGCACGCGGACCCGACCTACCACTACAATCTCGCCTGCTACGAATGCCGCCTCGGCAATTTCGACCTCGCCCGCGTCCACCTCGACCGCAGTTTCCAACTCGACAAAAAGTATCGCGAATTCGCCAAGACCGATCCCGACCTCAAGGCGCTGCGGAGCGATTCTTAAGCGACCGGCTTTGCCCGCTCTCCGGCGAAAATCCGCGCCACCGCCTCGTTGCGGAAACGGAAAATCTTTTGCAACTGCGGCTCGACTAGGAACGGGCGGACCAGTTCCCCGAGCGGCCCGAACGGGACGATGTAGTGAACGCAATCGCGCACCTCAGTGCTCCCATCTTCCAGCGCGCGAAACCAGTGCTCGTGATGCCACAGCGCGTACGGCCCGACACGCTGCTCATCCACGAAATAGCGCGGCTCCTCGACGTGCGTAATTTCCGTGAGCCAGGTGAACGGGATGCCGAAAAGCGGGCGCACGCGATACTCGATCATCATGCCGGGATACACCCTTGGCGGCAGCTCGCTGAGCACGCGAAAGTCCAGTTCGGGTGGTGTGATCTTGGAGAGGTTTCGCGGATCGGAAAAAAACGTCCAGCATTCATCGAGAGACGCCGGGATGATCTGCAAGGAGTGGAGAACGTGAATGCCCATGGGTACATTGGCTTACGAAATTCACCGCGCCGCCGGATTCATTCGCGCTTTTCACGCGGCACTTCGCGGCTATGGTCCGCGCGTGCAAAAGCGCCATATCATCCTGCTCAGTCTCGCGCTCTTCTTCGGGGCGTGCGCCACTCGCGATAAAATCCACACGATCAAAGTCAGCGTGGCGGATGAAAAGATGGTCGTCTATCGCAAGGGCGTGCAGATCGCGACGTATCCCGTCTCGACCTCGAAGTTTGGGCTCGGCGACCGGCCAGGGAGCCGCGCGACACCGCTGGGTCGGCTGGAAATCGCGAAGAAAATCGGCGGTGGCCAGCCCGCCGGGATGAAGTTTCACAGCCGTCGGGCGACCGGCGAAATCGTGCGGGCGAATGCGCCGGGGCGCGATCCCATCGTCTCGCGCATCCTGTGGCTGCGCGGGCTCGAATCGCAAAACCGCAACGCCTTTCGCCGCACGATCTACATTCACGGCACGGCGGAGGAGTGGAAAATCGGGATGCCCGCGAGCTATGGCTGCGTGCGGATGAAATCGCACGATGTCATCGCGCTCTACAACACGGTGGGCGTCGGCGCGCGGGTCGAGATCACGCGCGAGCACCTTCCCGACAACACCATCGCGGCCAATCCCGAGACGCTCTACGCGCCGAACTGAGGCAGCGCGATGCTCCCGGACGCGATTCGGCTGCGAAGACAAATTCGCGCGCTGGTGGCTTGCTTCATCGTCGGCCTGGTGTTGAGCGGGCTGACGGCGTTTCCATTGCTTCACGAGTTGAATCTGCTCGTGCGAATAGTCGGCACGGAAGGCGCGCTCGCCGACTGGGTGCTGCGCGTGCGCGATGCGCTGGCGGCGACGTATCGCGATTACGCATTCCTAGGCTACGGCACGGACTGGCTCGCGTTCGGCCATCTCGTCATCGCGCTCTTTTTCATCGGCGTGTGGCGCGATCCGGTGCGGAATGTTTTCGCGCTGCACGCGGGGCTGATCGCGTGCGCTGGCGTGATTCCGCTGGCGATGATCTGCGGGCCGATTCGCGGCATTCCGTTTTATTGGCGGCTGATCGACTGCTCGTTCGGCGTCTTCGGCGCGATCCCGCTGTGGTGGACGCTGCGGCTCACGCGCAGGCTCGAAGCGATCAATCGCTAGAACCTCTGCGCCACACCGCAGAGCAGTCATGCATTTTGAACGCATTGGCGGATTTCCGGGCCAAAGGTCCAGCCACAAGCCAGCCCAGGGCAACGCCCTGGGTCAGCCAATGAAAATTAGGCACAGCCCTGAAAGGGCGAGACAATTAGTGCCGCCCTTCCAGGGCTGTTTCCGTTTTCATACGCGGACCCAGGGTGTTGCCCTGGGCTGGCTTGTTGCGCGCCCTTGGCGCTCTCAGAGCCAGATCACAAAGGCTGACACGCTCTGCTACTTCTTCCCCGCCTTGTCGAAGAGCGGGAGGAATTCGCCGTAGCCGAGTTCCTGCATTTTTTCCTTCGCCACGAAACGCAGCGACGCGGAGTTCATGCAGTAGCGGAGACCGGTGGGCTTTGGGCCGTCGTCGAAGACATGGCCGAGATGGGCGTCGCTTTTTGCGCTGCGCACTTCGTCGCGCGTCATCCCTGCGGAGACATCGGTCTTTTGCTTCAGAGCTTCCTTTTTGATCGGCTGCCAGAAGCTCGGCCAGCCCGTGCCGGAATCGAACTTGTGGACTGACGCAAAAAGCGGCTCGCCGCTGATCACATCGACGTAAATGCCGTCGGCGTGATTGTCCCAGTATTCATTGCGAAAGGGCGGCTCGGTGCCTGACTCGCAGGCGACGTGATATTGGAGCGGCGTGAGTTGTTTGCGGAGTTCTTCTTTGGCCATTTTAGAGAGGTCTTGCGGTTTGGCAGTAATGCTGGGCGCGGCCTTCTTTTCACCTGCCAGCGCCAAGTAGGCAGCGGCAGCGAGGGCGATGCTGGCGAGAAAAACGACGGGGCTGGTTTTCATAGGCAATAGGCAGGAACGAGACGCACGGAGTCCGGAAAAATTCCCGGATCAATTAACGCGTTTCATCCGGTCGATGCTGCCGCGCTCCGCCTCCTCGCGCCGAAGACGCGCGCGGCCCATCCGCCACAGTTTCGCCACCGTGACGATGAGGACGAAGAGCGGGATCATGAGCAGGACGCGCTGTTTGTTCGGCAGGAAGAGCAGCGCGATGAGAAAAGTGAAACCGGAGACCCACGAGAAAAGTGCGAGCCGCATCGCGAAAAA
>JAYVRQ010000082.1:0-2486 GCA_043776145.1 Chthoniobacteraceae bacterium | reverse complement strand
ACGGTGGCGTCGAGGCACTGGCCCGCGACGTTCCCGCCGCAGACGATCCGCGCGCCGGCGCGCACGGCGTCGTCGATGCGCGCGAGGGTGGCCGCGAGTGCGTCGCGTGTAATCATCGGGCCGATGATGTGCGCGCGGTCGGCGGGGTTCCCAGCTTTCACTTTCTCCGCGATGTAACTGGTGAAGCGCGCGCGGAACTCCCCGTAGATCGACTCGTGAATCACGACGCGCTGCACGCTGATGCACGATTGCCCCGCCTGCCCGAACGCGCCGTTCGCGATGGCGGGGATGGCCGCGTCGAGGTCGGCGTCGGCGTGGACGATGACGCCCGCGTTCCCGCCGAGTTCGAGCGTGATTTTCTTTTTCCCGCACTGCTCCTTTAGCTTCCAGCCGACGGCGGGGCTGCCGGTGAACGATATTTTTTTAACACGCCCGTCGGTGAGGAGCAGCGCCGCGTCTTCGTTCCCGCACGTCACGAAATTCACCTGCCCCGCGGGCATCCCCGCATCGACGAGTGCGCGCGCGAGGAGCAGCGCGGTGAGCGGCGTTTTCGTCGCGGGTTTCACGACCATCGTGTTCCCCGTCGCAAGGCACGGCGCGACTTTATGCGCGACGAGATTCAGCGGAAAGTTGAAGGGTGTGATCGCGGCGATGACGCCGATGGGGAAGCGGCGCGCGAGTCCGAAGTGGCCTTCGCCGGGCGGCAGCGCGTCCATGTCGAGCAACTCGCCGTGCTGCCGCCGCGCCTCCTCGGCGGCGGTGGTGAAGGTCATCGCCGCGCGCGCGACTTCGGCCTCCGCGAAGGCGACCGGCTTTCCCGCCTCAGCGACGATGCTCTCCACAAACTCCTCGCGCCACTCCTCGATGAGCGCGGCCACTTTCAACAAAAGCCGCGCGCGGACATGCGCGGGCGTGGCGCGCACTTTCGGGAAGGCGGCGTGCGCCGCGAAAATAGCGAGGTCGATGTGCTCGCGCGTGCCGAGCGGCGCACTCGCGATTTCCGCGCCGGTGAAGGGATTCACCACCGGCAGCCGCTCCGCGGTCGGGAGCCAAGCGTTGTCGATGAGCAGATGCTGCGGAGCGTTCATGCGTCACGCGTAACGATCGGGCGCGAGCAGCGCGAGATCGAAGGCGGGGCGCTCGCCGTGCAGCAGGTCCGCGATGATGCGCCCGGTGATCGGGCCGAGGCTCAGGCCCGCCATCGCGTGGCCCGTCGCGGTCGCGAGATTTTCATACGCGCCGAAGCGGCCGACGTAGGGCAGGCCGTCCGGTGAGCAAGGCCGCAGGCCGCTCCACGGCGCGACGCCCGCGAAATCCTCCGGCGTGAAATCGGGAAAATACTTCGGCACGGAATTCACAATGCCGCGGATGCGCGCGGGGTTGATCGCGGTGCCGAGGCCCGCGATTTCCATCGTGCCGCCGAAACGCAGCGCGCCATCCATCGGCGTGACGGCGACGCGCGCCTCGGTGAAAATCGCGCAGTGGCGCGGCAACTGGCGCGGCTGCGTGAGCGTGAGCGAGTAGCCTTTGCCCGCCTGCATCGGGAGCACGACGCGCAAATCCCGCACGACTGCGGGCGACCATGCGCCGCCGCAGAGCACGTATTCGTCCGCGAAAAAATCGCCGCGATTCGTCTGCACCGCATCCACGCGGCGCTTCGTGACGCGAAAGGCGCGCGCCTCCGTTTCGTGGGAAAACTTCACGCCCATGCGTTCGAGTTCGCGCTCGAGTCCGGCCATGAAGCGCGCGGGCGAGAGGTGGCAGTCCTGCGGGAAAAGGATCGCGCCCGTGACATCCATCCGCACGTCCGGTTCGAACGCGGCGAGCGCGGCGGCGTCGAGCACCTCGGCGGGGATGCCGAGTTCGCGGGCGCGCGCGGCCGTCTTCGTTTCTTCGTCAAAGGTGTGCGCGGTTTTGCAAAGCATCAGCAGCCCGCGTTTCACGAGGCCGAAATCATTTCCCGGCAGCGCCGCGAAGTCCTCGAAACACGCACGGCTCGCGAAGGAAAGATCGCGCAGCAGCGGCTCCGCGCGGGCGACGCGCGCGGGCGTGGATGCGCGCCAGAATTTCCAGCCCCACGCGATGAGCCCGGCGTCGAAGCGCGGCTTCACGTAAAACGGCGACTCGGGATTCCACATCCATTTCAAACCCATCGCGACCATGCCCGGCGCGGCGAGCGGCACGAAATGGCTCGGCGTAATCATCCCCGCATTTCCAAACGAGCAGCCGTCACGCTCGGCGGGCTCGCGATCGAGGATCGTCACGCCGCAGCCGCGCCGCGCGAGGTAATACGCGGTGCAGAGGCCGATGACGCCGGCGCCGATGATGACGATGTTTTTGGACATGGACGATGGACGGCGATGTTGGAGGAAGATGAAGCGGAAGAGGAAGAGGAAGATTTCGCGGCAACGCGCGCCTTGTGATTTGGCGGGGTGCGCGGATAAGTTGCCGCCGCTTTGTCCCCGCCCAAGGAATACTCCTGTCCC
>JAYVRQ010000081.1:0-8172 GCA_043776145.1 Chthoniobacteraceae bacterium | reverse complement strand
GATTCAGCGCCTTCTCGATGCCCATGTGATTCGGCACAAAATCCACGATCAAGCCGAGGCCGTGCGTTTTCATCTCCGCCGAAAATTCCTCGAACTCTTCGCGCGAACCGAGTTCGGGATTCAACTCATTGTGATCGCACACATCGTAGCCATGCGTGCTCCCCGGCGCGGCGCGGAAGATGGGCGAGGCATAGACATGGCTGATGCCGAGTCGCGCCAGATACGGCACGATCCCGCGCGCGTCGGCAAAGGTAAAACCGGCGTGGAATTGCAGGCGATAGGTGGCTGTCGGAATGGCGGTCATCTCGCGCCAAGATTCGCACCCGCCTCACCTCGTGGCTGTCTCGGTCGCAAAGTCATCGACACGGTTGAGGCCGCGGTCAGTCCCTGCTGCGACGGGTGCTGAAAGAAAGCACAATGGCCCGGCTCGCATCGGCGGCGAACCCCTTGAGCAGCGCGCGCTTTTCATCCTCGTAACCGACCGCGGCCGGATGGCTGCATTGGAACGCAAAAAACGCGACACACTCACCCGAGGCGCGGCCTGCGATTGTTGGGCAAATGGGCGACCCACTTTGGTTCAAAGACGCGATTATCTATCAACTGCACGTCAAGGCATTCCAGGACAGCGACGGCGATGGCATCGGGGACTTCGCCGGGCTGATGCAGCGTCTCGACTATCTCGCTGAACTCGGCGTGACGGCGCTGTGGCTCATGCCTTTCTATCTCTCGCCGTTGCGCGACGATGGGTACGATATTTCAGACTATCTCGCCGTCCACCCGAGCTATGGCACGCTGGAACAAGTGGAGGCATTGATCGACGCAGCGCACGCACGCGGACTCCGCATCATCACGGAACTCGTGCTCAATCACACGTCCGATCAACACCCGTGGTTTCAGCGTGCCCGCCTCGCGCCTGCCGGATCGTGCGACCGCGACTATTACGTGTGGAGCGACACCACGGATCGCTACTGTGGCGCGCGGATTATTTTCCAAGACTTCGAGCAATCGAACTGGACATGGGATGCCGTGGCGAAGGCGTGGTTCTGGCACCGCTTCTACTCACACCAGCCGGACTTGAATTTCGACAACCCGCGCGTTCACGAGGAGCTTCTGAGCGTCGTCGCTTTCTGGCTCTCGCGCGGCGTGGACGGCGTGCG
This sequence comes from Chthoniobacteraceae bacterium, assembly GCA_043776145.1. Lineage (GTDB taxonomy): Bacteria > Verrucomicrobiota > Verrucomicrobiia > Chthoniobacterales > Chthoniobacteraceae > JANLQB01. The sequence goes on along the minus strand of JAYVRQ010000081.1, from coordinate 7,015 downwards.
CCTTGATGCCGTGCCTTACCTTTACGAACGCGAAGGCACCAACTGCGAAAACCTGCCCGAGACCCATGCCTTTCTCCGCAAACTCCGCGCGCACATCGACGCAAAGTTTCCAGACCGCATGTTACTCTCGGAGGCAAACCAGTGGCCCGAGGACACGGCGCACTATTTTGGCGAAGGCAACGAGTGCCACATGAATTTTCACTTTCCCCTCATGCCGCGCCTTTTCATGGCTTTGGAAATGGAGGACCGCCGTCCCGTCATCGACATCCTCGCGCGCACGCCTGCGATTCCCGATAACTGCCAGTGGGCCATCTTCCTGCGCAATCACGACGAGCTAACTCTCGAAATGGTCACGGACGAGGAGCGCGCTTTCATGGTGCGGGCCTATGCCTCCGATCCGCGTGCGCGAATCAATCTCGGCATCCGCCGCCGGCTCGCGCCATTGCTCGGCAATGACCGGCGCAAGATCGAACTCCTCCATTCGCTTCTCTTCTCGCTGGCCGGCACGCCGATTCTTTACTACGGCGACGAGATCGGCATGGGCGATAATTTCCACCTCGCCGACCGCAACGGTGTGCGGACGCCGATGCAGTGGACGCCGGATCGCAACGCGGGATTTTCGCGCGCCCATCCACACCAACTCTATCTGCCGGCGAACATCGACCCGGAGTATCACTACGAGTTCGTGAATGTGGAGAATCAGCAGCGCAATAGGTCGTCCCTTTATTGGAGCATTCGCCGGATGATCGAGGTGCGGCAGCGTTCGACGGCATTTGCCCGAGGAACCATCGAATTCCTTCAACCCGAAAACACCAGCGTGCTTGCCTGTATCCGACGCCACGAGTCCGAGGTGGTCCTCGTCGTGGCGAACCTCTCCCGCTTCGCGCAAGTTGCGGAACTGGACTTGTCGGCCTCCGCCGGATGTGTGCCGGAGGAACTCTTCGGACACACCTTCTTCCCTCCAATCAAGTCCGCGCCCGCGACGTTCACGCTCGGCCCGCATGGATTTTTCTGGTTGGGGCTCAAGTCAGACACGATGCCAAGTTAGCCCGCGCCTGCCAGCTTTGGCTTCACCGCCGGTTCGAGCTTTTGCATCTCACTCGATCCATCCCGGTTGAGCACCAGCAGCGAGTCGTGATACTCCTTCAGTGTCGAGCGGTGGCCGACGCTCACGAACGCGATGCCTGACTTGCGCAGCGTTTCGTAAAGCAGCCGCTCGTTATCTTCATCCAGCGCGCTGGTGGCTTCATCGAGAAAGGCGATGGCTGGTTTCTTGAGGAAAAGCCGCGCGAAGGCGACGCGCTGCTGTTCGCCGAGCGAGAGGACGTTCGTCCAGTCCACGATTTTTCCGAGGTCGCCGTCCACGCGCGTGAGGATTTCGTTAAGGTTCACCTTCTCGATGGCAGCTGAGATGGCTGCATCGTCGGCGTCGTTTTCATTCAACGGATACATGAGCTGCGCGCGCAGGCTGCCATTCACCATGTAGGGTTTCTGCGGGAGAAACATCAGGTGATTGTGCGCGGGGCGGTCGATGGCTCCGCTGCCGGATTGCCACAGGCCGGCGATGGTCCGCAGCAGCGAGCTTTTACCCGCGCCGCTCTCGCCCATGATGAGCAGGCTGCCGCGGCGCGGGAGTTTGAAACTCAGGTTCCGCGCGAGTGTCTTTCCGCCGTTCGGTGTCTGCACGGTCACATCGCTCAGCGCGAGATGCAGGGATTCTTCGTTCGTTTCTATCTTAGCCTCCTCCGCCTCGCGCGCATCCTCGGCATCGAAGTCATCGAGGTTGTCCCAGAGGTCGCCCAGTCGCCGGATGCCTGCGGTAAAGGCGCTGAGTCCTTCGATCTGCACGATGATGACGGAGAGCGCCGCGAGCACTTGGGCAAACGCACTCTCGGCCTGGGTCACCACGCCAAACTCGACCGCGCCGCGGATAAACAGCGGCCCCACGATGATCCCCGGAATAATGAGGGCGAGATAGTTATACCCATTGGTAAAGAACCCAAGATTGCGGTTCCAGCCGATGATCCAAAGTGTGTTCTCCAGCACTTCGGAGAAGCGTTCCACGAGGTCGCGATGCTCGCGCTTTTCCCCGCGGAAAAACGCGATGGACTCGGCATTCTCCCGCACGCGCACCAAGCCATAACGGAAGGTGGCTTCGCGCTGATACTGGTTGAAGTGCAGCCCCACCAGCCGTCGCCCGAAAAGCATTGAGGCGATCGTGCCGACAGCGGCGTATAGAAAGAGCACGCCAACGAGGGTATGCGAGACGGTCCACAGCACACTGAGAAACGCGATGAGTGTTACCCCGGAATTCACGATGACGAGAAAGAAACCCAGTACGCCCGTGGTAAAACTCCGCACGTCTTCGGCGATGCGCTGGTCCGGGTTATCCACGCTTTCCGAGGCGCGGATGCGATAGTAGGCGCGGTTGAAAAAGTAACGCTTGATAAGGTGCTGCGTCATCCACCGCCGCCAGACGAGCGAAAGCCTTTCCTGCGAGTAGCGATAGAACACGCCGATGGGCACCGAGACAAAGCAGATGCCCACAAACTTCCACAGGCCGCGCACCCATGCGTCGTGATCGCGCTGGGTCAGCGCCGTCACAAAATCGCGCATGGCATAACTCACAAAGACCTGCACCACACCCACCGCCGCGCACAGCACCAGCAGCACGACAAGCCAGCCGCGCGCCTGCCGCTTGCTATTCCCGTTGAAAAAAGTCTTGGTAAGAAGGAAAAATTTTTTCGCCAGCTTCGGATGCGAACTTGGCTCGGCGGGCATTTAGTTTAGCGGGAAACAAGCTAACGATTCGCTTCAACCCATCTTACCCGAGGCACCGGTGTCGTTCGGAATGCCGCCCGGTGACTGCCCATCGGTCACGCTATCTCCGCGACGCCCTCGCAATTCGCGCTCGGCGCGTTCCCAATGCTGCACTGCGCAGTCCTGCGGGCAGCCTTCTTCCTGCCAATATTGGTAGGCCAGCGCGGCAGTCTCTTCTGCGAAGTCGGGAAAGGTTTCGGCAGCCATATTACTCGGTGATGACTGGATTTTCGATTCCCAAGGCATCCGCCAAGTCAGTCAGATGTTCCTGTTCCTGCGCGATGATCTTTCGCAGGACTTCGCTCAACGCGAACTCACCCAGTGCCTCGGCCTGCCGGATGCGCCGGCGGTAATTGATGATGGTCTCCTTTTCATTTTCCAAATCGAAGCGCAGCATGTCTTTCGCCTTGGCGGACATCTTCACCGGGAGCGGCATCGTGATCGGGGTGCCGTTGAGGTAGTCAATCTGTTTGGCGATTTGGATCGCGTGACTCAATTCCTCGCCCGCATGAACCGCCAGCTCCCGCGCGATGTCTGTAAACTCCGCACCTTTGATGGTCTGGCTGTAAACCGTGTAAGCGATGATGGCCTGATACTCGCGCGCGAGATCTTCATTGAGCAGCTTCACCAGCTTTTTCCGGGTAATTTTAGAATCCGGCATAAGTTATTTACCCATGACTTTGAGGACGATGAAGACTAGGACCGCGAGGCCGAAGCCGCCGCCGAGCAGGTAGGTGAGAAAGGCCCAGCCAGCAGCGGCGAGGATGGGTGTGTAGGCTAAAATTAGTGGAGTCATAGTGGAAAAATAGGGTTGCATTCAGTGGTTCGCGGGCGGTCGCGAAGCTGGTTGTATCCGATTGCAGGCCGTCGGCTCGTGATCGTGCCGAAGCCGCGCGGGAATCAGGGCGCTGTCTTGCACGTATTCGGGAAGTCAGCTACTTCCCTGCCGTGCCTGAATCTCGACCTGCCGACGGGCTGGATTTTCCACGCGACTTTCACACGACGCGCTGGAGCATGATCGCGCGGGCGGGTGGGGCGGAGCCGGCGGCGAGTGCGGCGGCGCTGGAGACTTTGTGCCGGGCGTATTGGTATCCGCTTTATGCGTACGTGCGGCGGCGCGGATTCGACGCGGAGGATGGGCGCGATTTGACGCAGGGATTTTTCGAGGGGCTGCTGGCAAAAAATCTCGTGGCTTCCGCAGATCGGGAGCGTGGAAAATTTCGTTCGTTTCTGCTCGGGTCGCTGAATCATTTTCTGGCGAACGAATGGGATAAACGCCGCGCACTGAAACGCGGCGGCGGGCACGCGATCGTCTCGCTCGATGAGCAGGATGCGGAGGATCGTTACCTGCACGAACCGGCGGATGAATTGTCGCCGGAAAAGCTCTTCGACCGGCGCTGGGCGGAGACGATGCTGGAGATTGTCTTTGCGCGGTTGCGGAAGGAATTCGAGGACGCGGGGCAGGCGGAGCGGTTCGATGAATGCAAGCCGTGGCTGCTCGGCGACAAGGCGGATTGCTCGTATGCGGACGCGGCGGCGCGGCTGGGCATCGGCGAGCCGGGCGTGCGCAGCGTGGTGTCGCGGCTGCGGAAGCGTTTTCGCGAACTGATGCGCGCGGAGATCGCGCACACCGTTTGCGAACCGGCGGAGGTGGATGAGGAAATCCGCGCGCTTTTCCTGGCACTCGGGGGATGAGGAAAATCATCTGCCACAAATCCACGCGTTCGCTTTAGGAAGCCTGCAACGTGACCTCCATCCACCACACTTGTCCGAAATGCGGCGATGCACTGCCGAGCCGCGCGGCGGAGGGGCTGTGCTCGAAGTGTTTGTTCGCGGCGTTGATGTCGGAGGAAGTCAACGACGACACCCCTTTCGCGACGCGGCGTTTTGGCGATTACGAAATCGTGGAGCTGATCGCGCGTGGTGGCATGGGCATCGTGTATCGGGCGCGGCAGACGAGTCTGCAACGCGATGTCGCTTTGAAGATGATTACCGCGAGCGACGACACGGCGGATTTCGTCGAACGATTTCGCACCGAGGCCCAGGCGGCAGCGGGTCTCGATCATCCGAACATCGTTTCCGTGCATGATTTCGGCGAGCACGAGGAGCAGTATTTTCTGGCGATGCGGTTCGTCCCTGGCGGCACGCTCGGGCGCGATGCGGCGGGGGAAAAGCGCGCGGATTTTCTGCCGGCGGATGCGGCGCGGATCATGGGCACCATCGCGCGGGCAGTGCATCACGCGCATCAGCGCGGGATTTTGCATCGCGACATCAAGCCGGGGAACATCCTGCTCGATGAGAAGGGCGAGCCGCATCTGGCGGACTTCGGGCTGGCGAAATTGATCGCGCGTGATTCGGCGATCACGCGCACGTCGGCGGTGCTCGGCACGCCTTCCTACATGGCTCCCGAACAGGCGGCGGGGAAGACGCGCGAGATCACCACGGCGGCGGATGTGTACGGGCTCGGCGCGGTGCTTTACCATTTGCTCACGGGCGGGCCGCCATTTGCGGGTGGGACGACTTTGGAGACGATCCGGCTGGTGATGGAGCAGGAGCCGAAGCGGCCTTCGCTCACGAACCCGGCGGTGGATCGCGATCTCGAAACGATCTGTCTGAAATGCCTGCAAAAAGAACCCGCGAAACGCTACGGCTCGGCGGAGGCGCTGGCGGATGATCTCGACCGCTGGCGGCGGCACGAGCCGATCATCGCGCGGCCTGTCTCCACGATTGAGCGCGTGGGAAAATGGGTGCGCCGTCATCGGATGCGGGCGGCTTTGCTGGCGACGGCGGCTCTCGCAGTGCTGGCGGTCGCGGTGGTCTCGACTTGGATGAATGTGCGGCTCACGGCGGCGCGTAAAATCATCACCGCGCAGGCAGAGACGCGGCGGGTGGAACTCGTGACGCTGCACACCGCGACGGGCAACCGGCTCGCGGAGGAAGGCGATCCCTTCGCGGCCCTGGAATCCTTTGCGGAAGCGGCCCGGCTGGATGCGGCGGATCCCGAACGGCTGTTCCTGCACCGCTATCGTTTCGCGCTCACGCGGGCGCACGCGCCGCAGCTTGAGCATCTTTTCAAACACGCCGACGCGGTGACGAGCGTGGCTTTCAGCGCGGATGGAACGCGCATCGTCACGGCCTGCGCGGATGGCACCGCGCGCGTGTGGGACGCGGGCACGGGCGCGACGCTCACGCCGCCGCTCGCGCAAACGCCGCCGCTGCGCTGGGCCGGTTTCAATCCCGACGGCACGCTCGCCGCCACGCGCACCGGGAAGGGCGAAGTGCAGCTCTGGCGCGCGGACACCGGCGCACCCGCGGGCGCACCGTGGTCGGGCCAGGCTCCGTGGCCGGGGCGCGATGGTGGCGTGGCGGCGCTCGCGTTTAGTGCGGATGGAAACTGGCTCGCGGTGCCAGGTCCGCGCGAGGCGGTGTTGCGAGCGGTGTCCGGCGGGGAAAATGCGGCGCGCACTTTTTCCACGATGCAGACCGTGAATCAGGTTTTATTTTCGCCCGACAATACGCGGCTCGCGCTCCTGACCGAAGGCGGCGGCGCGGAGGTGCGCGATGTGGCGACCGGCGAGCGCGTGTGCGGCATCGCACCGGGCGCGCACTTTCGCAATGGCGCGTGGTCGCCCGACGGCACGAAGCTCGCGCTCGCGGACGATCATTTCGCCGTCCGCATTTTCGATGCGCAAAGCGGCGACGCTCTTTCGCCGCCGCTCCCGCATTTCGCGATGGCCTCCGGCTGCCGCTTCAGCCCGGACGGGCACGCGCTGCTGACGTGGTGCTTCGATAATTTCGCGCGGCTTTTCGACGCGGCAGACGGCCATCCGCTCACGCCGCCGCTGCGTCATCGCGGGCCGGTGCGCGCGGCGGCGTTCAGCCCGGATGGCAGCCGCTTCGCCACGGCCAGCGCGGATGGCAGTGTGCGGCTGTGGGATGCGGCGACGGGCGAGATGCTCGGCGCACGCCTGCCGCACGGCGACGCGGCGCTCGACGTGGCTTTCTCCGTCGATGGCGAAAGGCTCGCGAGCGCGAGTGCGGACGGTGCGGTGCGCGTGTGGAAAAATCCAACTGGCGGTTCGCCGCGCTGGACGTGGAAGCATGGCAATCCGGTGGACGATGTGGTGCTCAGCCCGGATGGAAAGCGCGTCGCGGTGATGTGCCTGAATGAGGTCGTCACGATTTGGGATGCAAT
>JAYVRQ010000080.1:0-8193 GCA_043776145.1 Chthoniobacteraceae bacterium | reverse complement strand
GACATTTCAGCGCACGCAGGCTGTCGCGGCACCCGAGTGTGCCGCGCTTCTTTCGCGCTCGACCGGGCTCGCCGAAACCGCGGGCCGCATGGTCTTTGCGAACGATCATTTGCTCGCGCAGGAATTCCACGGTGACACGCTCCGCGCGAAGGGCGTGCTGTGGATGCCGCTGGCGCAGGCCATCGCCGAACAGCGCGAACGCATCGAAAAATACTTCATGCGCGAGGGCGCGATTCTCGGTTCGGAAAAATTCGCCGCGCTCCACGAGTCGCAGGTGCGTAACGGCACCTTCCTCTACGTCCCGCGCGGCATCGAGATCGAACTGCCGATCGAGTGCTTTCACTGGGAGCAAGGCGAAGGCGGGGCGGTCTTCCCGCACACGCTCATCATCGCGGAGCCGATGAGCAAAGTCACCGTGGTGGACTATTTTCAGTCGGCTGGCGAAGGCCCCGGGCTCTCGTGCGGCGCGAATGACTTCATCATCGGCGACGGCGCAAAAGTGACCTACGTCGCGGTGCAGCAGTTGAACCGGCAGACGCTTGCCTTCCGCATCAACAACACCGTCGTCGCGCGCGATGCCAGCGCCCTCGCCCTCGTGCTGAATCTCGGCGGTCGCTACGTGCGAAGCGAAGCCGCGAGCCATCTCCGCGGCCCCGGCGGACGCAGCGACATGCTGAGCATCACTTCGGCGGAGGGTTCGCAAATCGTGGATCAGCGCACCCTGCAAATCCATGAGGCGCCGAACACCGCGAGCGACCTGCTCTACAAGAATGCGCTCAACGATCAGTCGCGCACGATTTTCACCGGCCTCATCCGCGTGGACCCCGGCGCGCACAAGACGGACGCCTATCAGAAAGTCCGCAACCTCCTGCTCACCGATGAAGCCGAATCCAACAGCGCGCCTGGTCTCGAAATCGAGGCCGACGATGTCCGCTGCTCCCACGGCGCAACGACCGGGCAGGTGGATGCCGAGGAACTTTTCTACCTCCTCTCGCGTGGCATCCCGCTCCGTGAGGCGCAGCGTCTCGTCGTATTCGGATTCCTGAATGAAGTCACCGAGCGCCTCTCGTGCGGCCCGCTTCAGGAACTCCTCCGCGAGCGGCTTCATGCCCGGCTCGGATAGGGCTGTCTGATACTCCCGCTTGCCGGGACGCATCCAAGCGCCCGTTTGTGGCGAATGACTGTGTGCATGATACCTTTCAAACACCGACGATCTCGCCGGGACCGCAATGAGAACATCGCTGGCCGGAGAATTGATTTTCAGCGGAAAGCCGATGTCTCGGACCCAATCTGATGCAAATAGAGAAGCGCAATGAACAGGAACAGGCGCATTTGCTCCGGCTTGTCGCGGCGAAGGACCGACTTGCGCTCAGTGCTCTTTATGATCAGTTGGCGTCTCCGCTCTTCTCGACCTCCGTCCGAATTCTCTGTGATGTGCATGAGGCCGAGGAGGTCATCCAGGATGTCTTTGTGGAAATCTGGAATAAGGCTTCCGCATTCGACGACGCATTGGGAACGGCGTTTCACTGGGCCATGAGCATCACGCGCAATCGTTCCATTGACCGTCTTCGCTCGCGGCAGCGGCGTGCGCGGGTTCTCGATCAGTTGCAGGAATTCGCACCAGCAGACTCCGGGCATGATGCTGCGCCGACTGCCTTCAGTCTGGGTTCGGATGAGTTGGTCGGTATTCGCACCGCGGTGAATAGTCTTCCGCAGGATCAGCGGCTCGCGCTGGAGATGGCATTTTTCAAAGGTCAGACGCACGCCGAGATCGCGCAAAGCACAGGCGAGCCGCTGGGAACCGTGAAGGCACGGATCCGGCGCGGGATGATGAAGCTGCGCAGCACACTACAGGAGTACGCATGATCACCGAACAACAGCAGGAACAAGCATCGTTTTACGCGTTGGGCATGCTTCAAGAGCCCGAGCGCGATGAGCACGAAGCCGCTATGGGTGCTGATGCCGAATTGCGCGAATTCACGCGCGGCCTCATGCGTGCCACGGAAGCGATCGCGCTCACCGCGCCTGCTGTGAAATTGCCAGAGGGATTGAAGGCATCCGTTTTTCAGCGGATCGATGCTGAAACTGAAAGCACTGCGCTGGCCGGCATCTCACGCGAGGCGATGGCAAATCCAGCGATGGGATTGAGCTTCCTGATGGCGACCGAATCAACGTCGTGGAAGCAACTCCCCGTCTCCGGTGCGTCGATCAAACTTCTCTCTCTCGAACGCGAGCGCGGATACGCGGTCTTGCTCGGCAAACTCGAACCGGGCACGCGCTATCCGGCGCATGTGAATGCCGGGCCGGAGGATTTTTTCATCCTCACCGGCGACCTGCACATCGGTGCGACGCGATTGGACGGCGGGGACTTTCACCACGCCGACGCAGGTTCGTGGCACGAGGAGAACTGGTCGGAAAATGGCTGCACGCTCATCGCTGTGCTGACGTTGGACGATCCGTTGGTGGCATTCGCGATGGCGTAAAATGAAGCCCGCACGACGCGTGCGGATCGGTCAGGCTTGTTGCCGTTTGAAATCCGCGCGCTGTGTAGCGCTCATCGCTTCGGGACGATAAAATTTGTCGTAGAATTCGGCGTCAAGATGAGCCGCCTGAAAGCCGAGCACTGTCTTGTACGGCGGCATGTGAACGGGGAATCGCCCGTAGCGATTCCAGAGGTATTCGCACACAGCAGTCGTCGCGGCGATTGCGGCCTCGGAGATCGGCGGCACCTGTCCGGCGACATTCGTATGGTCGGTCCACGCGCTCGATTCCTGGCCTCCGCGGAAGATTCCATTCGCGCCAAATTTTGCCTCAACGACAGCGCGGACTGCATCGGTCATGGACGCGTAGTACGGCGGGCAGAATGGCTTCAGCAAAATTTCGCCGTCGCGCTCCAGGCCGATCGGAAAAGGCACCTCCGGATTTTTTCCGAGCAGCTTCATAGCGAACGATACGAGGGGCCCGGCGCCGAGGTAGCGGCTCGCGGGCATCTTCCCCATCCGGAAGCCGAGTGCCTCGAACCAGCCGAACTCGTGATTGGCAAAATTCGGAAACCCGCCGAGGCCGAGCGCCTCCGCCATCAGGCCGAGATTCTGCAGCATCATGCCCTGCTCGATGCTGACAAACTCGGTCACGAACTGCTCGACCTGCCGCACTGTTGCGACACGGAAATTCCGCGGGTCATCATCGAGATGCCCGCCGCGGCTGCGCGCAAATTTTGCCACACCCGCAGGACGGAAGCTGTTGCGCTCATCGAGGAGAAAGACGCCGGTCTGCTCGCTCAGGATTTCGAGCAGGCCGTTGATATACATGAATGTGAGGTCGTTCACCGGCAGGAAATAGCTCGTGCCCGGCGCATGCGCGGACCAGCGGTTCGCGCTGATATTGAAAAGCGGCTCCACCGGCGGTGCCGCGCGACCGTCTTTGATCTGCACGCGGGTGCGCCGATAGATTTCTGTGAATTCACCGCGACGCCCGAGATCGATGAGACCGGGGATGTCCCCCGACGGAAGTTCGCGTGGGCGTCGCACGAGATGGGTGCCCGTGTCGTTCGTCACGACCAGTGCGACCGTCTGCAATCCGTCACCGCTGGCGATGCTACGCGCGAAGAGGCCGGCCATGATGTTTCCGCCTCCGCCCTTTGAAAACTCGAGATCTGCGAGTGCATGGCCCGTGATGCCGCACGCTGCAAAAACGAGCGCCGACTCCTCGCTCTCCGTCAGGGGGACGGGCTTGTGCCGACTCTCATAGGCGAGCGGCCCGTGGGGCATTTTCATCCCGCAGCCGAAACGCCGCGAGCGGCGTTCCAGCATGGCGGCGAGTAACGGATGGCGGGCCACGTCAGCCATGCGTGATCCTTCGAGTTGATTGGGCTTTTCCATAGCTGAATGCGCTTTAGATACGGTGTCCGCTCATCTGAGAATTGCGAGCGTCAATCGCTTCGGGACGGATCGCGTGTTGGATCGAAAATCGAGTTGGCGAGTGCATCCACGCCGCTGTCGAAATCCGAATTGCCGGGGTATTCGATGTGAAGTGTTTTCCGCTCGCACAGCGTCGAGCGCATTTGCACGGTGCTCGAACTTCCGTCATCTCAAATCGCACATCAGCCGTAATCCCGACCATGCAAGCCGCTGCAAAAATAATTCTACTCCTCTCTCTCACCTTGCTCGGCGGATGCGTCGCAGTGCAGCGCGTCGGCATGGAGATCCTTTACACAAAGGCACCATTTTCCGAGGCACTGATCGCGCGCGATATTCCGTACAGGTCCGATTCGTCGTCTCCGAAGCAACGGCTCGATCTGTATCGTCCGACTGCGAAGCGCTGGCCGGTGATGGTTTTCGTGCATGGTGGAGGCTGGGTGTCCGGCGATAAAGGGCTCCGCTTCGGAGGTCAGGATGTCTATGGCAACATCGGGCGTTTCTACGCAGCGCGCGGAATCGGCGTGGCAGTGATCAGCTACCGTCTGCAGCCGCAGGTCACATGGCGCGAGCAGGTGGACGATGTCGCGGAGGCAGCCGCCTGGGTGAAAAATCATATCGCATCGTACGGCGGCGAACCGTCGCGCATTTTCATCGCGGGCCACTCTGCTGGTGGACACCTCGCTTCATTTGTGGGGCTGAATCCCGAAGTCGCGGCGCGACACTCGCTCCCTCGGTTTGCAGGAGTGATCTGCGTGAGCGGCGCTGCACTCGACCTTTCCGATCCGGTTACTTACCAACTCGGCAATCGCGTCTCGTATTACGCAAGTCTCTTTAACGCGGATGGCGCGAATCCCAACTGGCAGCGCGATGCCTCTGCCGCGACATACGCCAGCGCAGGTTCACCGCCTGTGCTCATTCTTTATGCGGAAGGTGAGACCGCCGCGCTCAAACGTCAGGCCGCGCACTTTCATGAAATCCTCGACAGCAAACGAGCCCGCAACCGCATCGTCGGCGTCCCTGGTGAGAGCCACGCGCGCATGGTCCTCGCTCTCAGCCGTACGGATAAGACTGCGGGGCCCGCAGTTCTCGATTTCATCGGAGTAGCGCGAAGCAGTGCGCCTGCGGAGTGACGACGATCTGACGGCATCATTCTGGCTGCAAAAAAAGCGCGTCGTTTTCCCGTTGGTGCGTGTGGCTCGGGTCTTCGATGATGGTGTCGCATCGCTGTACGAGGAGGGCATCGCGACCCAGTGTGAAGCTTGGATGCTGGCGGTCGTAGATGAGGAGTTTTCCTATCGCGGTGTGGCGAAGCTTCGCGAACACCTCAACGAACTCGCAGTTTTTTCTCCGCTTCCGCATGGAGCACTCGTTGATGTTAGTCATCTATAGTTAGCGCAAGAAACAAAATACAAATAGTCGTTGAAAGCATCTGTGAGGAGTTTTATAAAAGAAAAACTTCATTACCAATGAAAGCGTATCACATCATATCAAAACATTCGCCAGCAACCACGAGGTTACGTCGAACTGGTATGCTGTGGTTTGTCACAGGCTTCGGTTTCGGACAACCGAGTTGCGCGAATGAAGACCTTACCAAGGAGGCAAGCAGGTAGTTCACGATCTGATACAGAGATCATCGAAATTTCGAGAACCCTGCTCGCCCGAAAAGCCAGCAGGGTTCTTCGTTTCCGGGCAATTCACCACTTTTTTCAAACCGCGGCCCGACCGCCGCAAAATCCAAAGCAACCAAACTGATCGAATAACACATTTGAACTACAAACGTGGGCGATAAAGACCCCGCCGCCAGCTATAACTGACGACGGGGTGGAATGCACGGCGCGGCAGCGCACTCCTCTTGACGCGGAGCGCTAGAGCCTGTACGGAACTTTTGGGACGCCGGAGGCTTTGGCTGTGTCCCGGAGGGACCGTGGGAATTAGCCGGTGGTCGAGCGAAGCGAATACCACCGGATCGCAGGAAAAAAGCGATGCGCTCCGGAGGGAGCGCCGTAAACTGTCCGTCCGCCAAATGCACTCACGGACTTTCCGCCGCCCCCTCCGGGTCGGATATTCGTTCCTGAGGATTCCCGTGGTTCTCACTCGCTGTGCTCGCTCGACCACAGGCTAATTTCCCTGACGCCTCCGGCGTCCTTAAAGTTCCGTACAGGCTCTAAACTCGGCAACGATTTTGGTATTGACTTATACCACAATCCAGCCCTCGCTCTGGAACCGTCAATCGCGTACAAAATAATTTCCTTTGGCAGGCGAAACGACAAATTTACTCCGTCGGGAGAGGGTCTGGATTACTATATTCGGACACGGGCACCGATTATTTTTTTGCTCGGCGCATGGTTAATGGAATCGATCAACTTGACCCTGCAAAACTGGCCGTTCAACGCGCCATTACTCAGTCTATAGCGGATGCGGCAGCGGATTTCGAGGCTATCCTACGCGCCAGTCTCACCAATGCTCCAGTGGTGGCAACGCCAGCCATCTCGCCAGAACGAGGAGTCTACACTCTCACCCCTCAGCCGAGCCCAAGTCTTTTGGGTGCAAGCAAGGTGACTGCACTTAGCCCCGCAGCTCCACAAACGCTGACTGTGACATTGGCGTGTGAGACTGACGGTGCGATAATCTACTATACGACAGACGGCAGCACACCAACAACCTCATCGGCTGTATATTCCGCACCCGTGGCAGTATCCGATTCAACGATTGTGAAGGCTGTCGCCATAAAGTCCGGCTACACTGACAGTGGAGTCTCTGACGCTGCGTTCGCGTTCGTCGCGGCTCCGACTAACGGCTCAATCAGCGTCTCGGTATCTCCCGCGGCGGTGGTGAATGCTGGTGCTCAATGGCAGGCCGACGGCGGCCCGTGGCAGAACAGTGGCGCCGCCATCAATGGGCTTGCCGTAGGAAGCCATACAGTCACTTTCAAAACGGTTAGCGAGTGGACGGCCCCGACAAGCCAAACGGTTGTGGTGGATGTAGGGCAGACAACCTTCGCGAGCGGCGCATACATTGGAAGTGGAACACGGAAAATCGCACTCGCGGGAGATCTCGCCTTCGGCAGCCTGCCGATTGGTTCAACCACGGCGCAGACATTGACCATCTCGAACTATGGAAGCGATCCGCTCACGATCACCGGAATCAGTCTACCTGCGGGCTTTAGCATCAATTGGGCGAGCGGCGTTGTCGCGTCTGGCGATTCGCGGATTGTGGCGGTGACCTTTGCGCCAACGTCCGCATCAATCTACGCGGGGTCGATTTCGGTGAGTTCCGACAAGACCAGCGGCAACCCCGCCTATACAGCTTCCGGAGTTGGCGGTGTCCCAGATGTTGTGACCAATTCAACCAAAGCGCTCATACAAAATGCTGGAGGTGCCAATTATCTCACCTTCAGCTACCAACAGGTCGTTAGTGTAAGCAATCTCACCTATACCGTCGAAGTGTCTGACGACCTGCAGACTGGGGATTGGACCGAGATTCAAATCGAGCAATTGGGAGAACCCGTGCCATCGGGTGATGGTGCCACAGAGGTTGTAACGGTGCGCCTGAAGGTTCCTATTAGCGCCCTTCCTGATAAGAAGTTCCTTCGCCTAAAAGTTAAGCAGCAATAATCGGTAGGGCTGTACTTTGCGATTGACGCACCGTCAACAGTTTGATGGGGATTGGACTCGGGTAGCCACGAACACGAGGTACCTCAGGTAACCTTTGTCTGAGCCCAAACCCGCCGCTTTCATTACGAAGCCCTCTAAGAAATCACAATTCGGCACCCCGTTCGCGCTCACTCAGCGCCTTTCACGATTTGCATTCCAATACTGCCGCTCGCTTCGAGCATCTCCTGTGAGGCGACGTTGTGGACCGTGCCGCAGATCCGGTTCTGCGCATCGGAGTGGAGGTAGGTGAAGGCGGCGAATTTTCCCCCGCTTTGCTGGTCGGGGAGCGGATACGAGAGGATGGCGTGCTTGGTCACTTCGGTGAGGCCAATGTCGCGGCCCATGTCGTCGAGGTCGGCGCGGTCGTTCTGCCGCATGAGGAAGAACTGGCGGCTGTTGCCGAAGACGGCGGAGCGGATGCGGCTTTCCTTGAAGCGCGCGTATTGCTGCACGATGGAGATGTTCCAGCAGTTGAACTTCCGCATCTGCGCGTAGCTTTCCTTCACGATTTGCTCGCCGCCGGGGATGTCGAGCAGGCGCGCGACTTCCTCATACACGTTCCGTTTCCGCAGCGCACGCGGCATGGTGATGATGTGCTGGCGCGTGTAGTTGGTGATGAG
>JAYVRQ010000079.1:0-8195 GCA_043776145.1 Chthoniobacteraceae bacterium | reverse complement strand
TGCGGCTCCTGGCTGACATCGAACGCATCCGCCGCATCCATCTGCATCCGGTAGCCGAGTTCAAACGACTGCACGCGCGCTTCGAGTTGCGCGTCGTTTTGCCGGCGGCGCTGGTGCTCGGCATTCAGCGAACGCAGCAGGTCGAGCTGCTGGCGCTGCTCGCCTATGCTCACGCTCGCGTTGCGAATGTTCTCGATGAGCTTCTCGATCTCGGTGTGTTTAGTGTCGATGTAAGTGCCCTGATAGACGCCGGGGAGAAAGCCCGACTGCCAGTTCTGCGATTCCTGAATCGGGTAGCCGCCGGGACACATCGCGATGAAGCCGGGCATGTTTTGATTCATGCTGCCGAGGCCGTACGTCACCCACGAACCAAAGCTGGGCCTGATTTGCCGCGCCTCGCCGCAATTCATCAGCAGCAGCGACGGCTCGTGATTCGGCACATCCGCGCACATCGAACGGATGACGCAGATGTCGTCGATGGACTCCGCAGTTTTCGCAAAAAGCTCGCTCACCTCGATGCCGCTTTGCCCGTATTTCTGAAACTGGAACGGCGAGGCGAAGGCAGACGACGTCTTGCGTTCGGTCGGAAAGTGAATCGGGATTTCCTTGCCGTGAAATTTCGTGAGTTCGGGCTTCGGATCGAACGTGTCCACATGCGACGGCCCGCCATTCATAAAAAGCTGAATGACGCGCTTCGCCCGCACGGGAAACTGCGGCGGCTTCACCGCGAGCGGATTCAAACTGACCTCGGCAGCGCGCGCGCGAAAGATGCCCGTTTCACCAAGGATGCCGCCAAGTGCGAGCGCGCCCATGCCCATCCCGCAGCGGTGCAGAAAATCGCGGCGCGTGAGGAAAAGATCCTCTAGGCGCGGTGAATGAAGATGCTCGGACATGGCGTGGAATGCTACGCCCACATCAAGCCCGCCGCGCACGGAAACTTAGCGGACGCGCGCCCGCTCAGCGCCGCCGACGCCCGATCATGGTGCGCGGCTTGATCGCGTACGGCTCGCGCGGTTCCGCTGGGGGTGCGGCAGCAAGCAGCAGGCTTTGCCAGTGGCGGTCAATCGTCTCGGTGGCGGGGTGGACTCCATCGGCGATGACGACATGCCCGCCCGGCCAGCGCATCAACTCAAAGAGTGCCGCCTCGCCGGTGAGTTCGCCGACCTCGGCGTGAATCACCTGGCCGCGCGCGAAATAAATCCGTCCGCTGATTTCCCCGCGGTCGATCCGCACCGCGCGCGTCGCCATGACGCTGCATTCCATCTGGATCAGATCGCTGAGCGAGGCGCTTCCGGCGATCCCGGTGAAGGCATTTGGATTATTGCTGGCGGCAGTTTGCATGGTGATTGGCGTCGCGCACGGCTTCGAGGTTTCGCGCGCGGGCACTCGTTCAGGAGTGCGCCGTGCGCCCGATCTCAGATGCCGTGTTTTCGGCGTGATGTGAGATTAGCAGCCGCGATGCCGCGGACACGGGTGACTTCAGTGGCGATTTTTTCCACGGCGCAAAAGGCCCGTCCTCGGCACGCCGCTGGCTATTTTGAAAACGACGCGGCCCTTGCCCGAGCGGACGCCTTTTTCACACACATGATCGCCACCACTGAATCCTCGCAGTCGTCCGCACCGCTGACCAATCCCAGCCTCAGCGCCACGCTCCGGGCGGAATACGATGCCCTGCAAAACGATGTCGAGCAGGCGCACGAACTCGCCGCCGAATTCCAGCGCCAGCTCGCGGGGAAGTCGAATGAAGTCGCCGAGTTCAAACAGTTGTTTGAAAAAACGCAGAAGGATCTCACGCGCCTCCAGGCCAGCATCACGGAACTGCGCGAGGAGCGCCACCGCCTCGCCAACGAGGCGATGCGCGCGACGGCCTTCGAGCGCAGACTCACCGAGACGACCGCCGATCGCGACCGGCTCCTCAAGGAACTCGATCTCGCAAAACAAGCCGCCTCGCGCGGCGACGATGAATCCGAGCGACGCCTGCTGGAACGCGACGCGCACATCGCGCGGCTTTCCATGCAATTGACCGAACTCCGCGAAACGACGCCCGCCCCGCGTCCCCCCGCTCCGGTCCAAACGTCCGGCGGAAATCCCGCCTCCGTCAAAGTCGTCCTCTCCGACATGTGGCGGACTTTGGAGCAACTCCAGAAAATGCTCGACCCAGGCGGCGCGCCCGCGAAACCAAAGATGCCAGCCGCCCCGGCGGAGGAATTCATCGACATCGCATTCGAGCGCTAGCGGCTCGCCGCAAATCCTCCTCGTGCGCCGCCGCGCGCGGGCTCATCGTGCGGGAACATGAAGCGTCCCACTGCCAATCCCGCGAAATCCCTGCGCGTCCTCGTCCTCGTCGATGAGTCCAACATCACCAGTTCCGCCAAGGCCGCGAATCGCAAACTCGACTGGCTCAAACTCCAGGAACATCTCGTTCGCGAACGGCACCTGATCGAGACAGTCATCTACGCCGGTCTGCCGCCCGCGATGCCCGAATGGCAGGCCGAGCGCGACAAGAAAAACAAGTTCCTCCACTGGCTGCGCTCCCACGGATTCTTCGTGGTCACGAAAGACGGCTCCCCCGGAGCCGAGTCGCACTACAAAGCCAACGTCGATGTGCTCATGGCCATCGACGCCGTGGAACTCTCCGTCGAAATGCGCCCCGACGTGGTCGTGCTCGTCACTGGCGACGCGGACTTCGCGCACCTCGCCTTGCAATTGCGGCGGCGCGGCATCCGCGTCGAAGTCGCCTCCACCGCGCAGACCCTCGGCGCGGGCCTGAAGACCTCCGCGAACGAGTGCATCGACCTCTCCGACTTGCTGGAAACCTTCGAGCTTTTGAGTTGAAACGCGGTCGCGCTGGAAGCGGCGATCCAAAAAATCTTCACGTTGCGTGATAGGAATTCCCTCCAAACGGCGCATGAGGGGATACACACCATGAGCACTCCGATGGATACTCCCCCGCCAATCAACGAAGAGGAAATTTTTCAAGTGGCCACCGCGCTGCCGGACGGCGAGCGGGCGGCGTATTTGGACGCAGCCTGTGGCGAAAACCTCGCGCTGCGGGCGCGGATCGGGCGGCTGCTCGGGTCGCACGAGGCGGGTGGGTTTATGCAGGCGCTGGCGAGTCCCGAGATCGAAGCGGAACTCGCGCGGCTCAAGCCCGAGGAAGGCGGTGAGATGATCGGGCCTTACAAGTTGCGCGAGCAGATCGGTGAGGGCGGCTTCGGCACGGTGTGGGTCGCGGATCAGGAAAAGCCGGTGCGGCGGCGCGTGGCGCTCAAGATCATCAAGATGGGGATGGATACGAAGGAGGTGATCGCGCGCTTCGAGCAGGAGCGGCAGGCACTGGCGATGATGGATCATCCGAATATCGCGAAGGTGCTCGATGCGGGCGCGACGCAATTCGGGCGGCCGTTCTTCGTCATGGAGTTGGTGCGCGGGGTGAAGATCACGGACTACTGCGACGACCAGCAGCTCTCGACGGTGGAGCGCATCGGGCTGTTCATCACCGTCTGCCAGGCGGTGCAGCACGCGCATCAGAAAGGGATCATCCACCGCGACCTCAAGCCGTCGAACATCCTCGTGACGGTCAATGACGGGCGCGCGGTGCCGAAGGTCATCGACTTCGGCGTGGCCAAGGCGACGCAGGGGCGGCTCACCGACGGCACGATCTACACGCAGTTTCAGCAGATGATCGGCACGCCGCTCTATATGTCGCCGGAGCAGGCGGACATGACTTCGCTCGATGTGGACACGCGCAGCGACATCTACGCGCTCGGCGTGCTGCTCTACGAACTGCTCACCGGCCACACGCCGATCGACACCGCGACGATGGCGCAGGCGGGCATGGATGAAATCCGGCGCATCATCCGCGAGGTCGATCCGCCGCGCCCTTCGATGCGGCTGAAGACGCTCGACGGTGCGGAAATGACGACCGCGGCGAAGCGGCGCAACACCGAACCCGCGAAGCTCCCCAGCGCGTTGCGTGGCGACATCGACTGGATCGTGATGAAGTGCCTCGAGAAGGATCGCGCCCGGCGCTACGACACGGCCAACGGGCTGGCGATGGACCTCCAGCGGCACCTCGACGACGAACCCGTCACCGCCCGGCCACCCAGCCAGATTTACCGGTTCCAGAAGATGGTGCGCCGGAACAAGGTCGCCACCTTTGCGACCATCGGCATCGTGGTGGCGCTGGCGGTTGGTCTCGGCCTGGCGATGGCCGCGCTGGTGCGGGAGCGGGCCGCGAAGGAGCGGGAACTCGCGCAATCCGTCCGTGCGGACACCGTGGCCACTTTCATCAATGCTCTGCTCTCGGATGCGGTGCCGGTGATGATCCGGCAGGGGAATGTCCGGGGTGCTCGCGAGTTGGTGGACACGGCGGATCGGCTGGCGACATCGTCCCTCTCCAATGCCCCGGCGGCGGAGATCAACTTGCGCATCCGATTGCGGAGTGTGTTCAACAGCCGATTTACCGATATGCCCGCGGCTTTGCGGCAGGTCGAAACAATCGCGCGCCTTCTGCCGAAGGTCTCCGACGACCAGCTCACCGTGCCGCGCGAAGAACTGCAGTTGTATCTCCCCGTCGCGCGCCTGTGGGCGGGGGATGGCGGGGCCGCAGGCGAGGAACGGGCCATGAAGGAGTTGGATACTTTGTTTGCGGAATTCATGGGGCGAACCCCGCCAGCCAGAAAGCTGGCCATGATGTGCCGGTATTACCAGGGGCTCCGGCAGTCGGTGTCCCTGCGGTGGGACGGGGCGGAAGCGGCATTTGCGGAAGCCTACGAATTGCGCCCCGCCAATCTTCAAGTGGGCAACTGGACCTACAAGCTCCCGGCCTACTATGCCGCCGCCCTTTCCTCCCGTGGAAAGCCCGCGCGGGCGGAGGAGATCGTCCGCGAAAATCTGAAGTGGCCGCCCGGCACCGATCTCGACGCGCGGGAAGGTTACCTGTTGCTCGTCGATTCTCTGACCGATGCGCTCTGCATCCAGGACCGCTTCGCGGACGCGACGCGGATGCTGGAGGAACAGCGGAGACTTCTGGCCAGCCGCGGCGGTTCCGAAGCTGACTTGATCCGGGTGGATGCGCTGCGCGGAGCGGTGCTGGCTCGCTCCGGCAACGCCCGGGAAGCGCTGCCGATCTTTGCCGCATTGGCCACCAATCGCCTTTCCGACGTGTTCGCCTGGCACTCGGCGGTCCGGCTGGCGGTCGCGGTGGGTGACCACGAATCTCACCGGCACCTCTGCCGGATCGGGGTGCTTCAGTTCGCCTCGACCGCGGAAGGTCAGGTGGCTGCTTATGTCACCGACGGGCTGCTCAGCCAGTCGAGCGACGAGATGACCATGTCTCTGGCGCGCGGGATGGTGGAACGGGTGGCCGATGCGCAGGACTTTAGCAAAGAGCTCACGCCCTTCTTCGGCGCGATCCTCGCGTGGCGGGAACATCGGCACGCAGAAGCGCTGGGGATCATGGAGAGATCACTCAGCGATGCGCAGCTCGCGGCCTTTGGCCCCACGTCCGAAAAGCGCTTGGCGATTCGGACGCGTTGCGCATTTCTCCGCGCCATGATCTGCGCCGAACTCGGGCGCGTGGAGGATGCCCGCCAGCACTTCGCCCAAGGCCGTGAGCGTCTGCAATCGGCGCTCGGAAACCAGCCCGGCCACGACCGCGGTGTGGAGTGGTTGGGCATCTATGCCAGCGAAGCCATGCGCGATGAAGCGCAAGCGATCTTCAAAACCAAAGGCATCCCGCTTCCGGAGTCGGCGGCAAAGTGAAACCGAGCATGAGCGACGTCACCCGCCTCCTCGCAGCGATCCAGCACGGCGATGCCCGCGCCGGGGAGGCATTGCTCCCGCTCGTCTATGCCGAGCTGCGCCAGCTCGCCCGCGCGAAGATGGCGCGCGAGCAGCCGGGGCACACGCTCCAGCCGACCGCACTGGTGCATGAAGCGTGGCTGCGGCTGGGCGATCAGCCATTTGAAAACCGCGCGCACTTTTTCGGCGCAGCCGCGGAGGCGATGCGGCGCATTCTGATCGAGCGGGCGCGGCGCAGGCTGCGGGAAAAGCGCGGCGGCGGCGGGGAGCATGTGGATGTGGACGAGATCGAGATCGCGGCGCCGGTGGCGAATGACGAGGAACTTCTCGCGGTGCATGAGGCGCTCGACAGGCTCGCTGCGCACGCTGCGCGCAAGGCGGAGTTGGTGAAGCTGCGGTACTTCGCCGGGCTTTCGTTTGAGGAAATCGCGGAGGCGCTCGGCATCTCCGTGCCGACGGCGCATCGCGACTGGGCCTACGCGCGCGCGTGGCTGCATCAGGAAATCAGCCGTGGAAGCGCCGCGTAGAAAGCTGGAGTGGTTCCGCGAACCGGTGTTGAATACGCAAGCGTCTTAGTCACTCCTTTTCTCATCATGCAAACGCTCTCCCACACCGCCCCGTCCGGCACCTTTCTCGACTCCGAGCAAGTCCGCGAACTGATCGCGCAAGCCTGTCCCGCCAAGGACTACAAAGGCCGGCGCGTCCTGCTCATCGTGCCGGATGCCACGCGCACCTGCCCGCTCGGGATGCTCTTCGCCGGGCTCCACGCGCAGATCGGCGCGGCTGCGGCGGCGTTCGATGTGATGATCGCGCTCGGCACGCATCAGCCGATGAGCGAGGAGGCCATCTGCGAGCGGCTCGGCATTTCCATCGAGGAAAGACGCGCGGCGTACGGCGGCGTGCGCTTTTTCAATCATGAGTGGGACAACCCCGACGCGCTCCGCCACATCGGCGAGCTCACGCGCGCCGACACCCGCGCGCTCACCGACGGCCTGCTCGAAATGGAAGTCCCCGTGAAGGTCAACGCGAAGCTCTTCGACTACGACCAGATCATCATCTGCGGGCCGGTCTTCCCGCACGAGGTCGTCGGCTTTTCCGGGGGAAACAAATATCTCTTCCCCGGCGTGGGCGGCCCCGAGGTGCTGAATTTTTTTCACTGGCTCGGCGCGGTCGTCACGAATCCGCTCATCATCGGCAACAAATGGACACCCGTGCGCCGCGTCGTCGATCGCGTCGGAGGCATGGTGCCCGTGCCGAAGCTTTGCCTGTGCATGGTCGTCGATCACGCCCAACTCGCCGGCCTTTTCATCGGCTCGCCGGAAGGGGCTTGGGATGAAGCGTCCGAGCTATCGAAGAAGCTGCACATCGAAACCAAGGACCGCCCTTTCCACACCGTCCTCTCCTGCGCGCCGAAGATGTACGACGAGCTGTGGGTCGGTGGAAAGTGCATGTATAAACTCGAGCCCGTCGTCGCCGACGGCGGCGAACTCATCATCTACGCCCCGCACATCCGCGAGATCAGCCTCACGCACGGCCACGACATCCGCCGCATCGGCTACCACTGCCGCGATTATTTTTTGAAGCAGTGGGACAAATTCAAAGACGTCCCGTGGGGCACCATCGCCCACAGCACGCACGTTCGCGGCATCGGCACCTATGAAGACGGTGTGGAAAAATGCCGCGTGAAAGTAACGCTCGCCACCGGCATCCCCCGCGAAGTCTGCGACGAGATCGCCCTCGGCTACCGCGACCCCGCGACGATCAACCCCGCCGACTACGCGAACCGCGAAGACGAGGGAATCTTCCACGTCCCGAAAGCCGGCGAAATGCTCTACCACTTGCGCGAGCGCCCGTCGTGGGCGCGCGAGATGTAGCGGCTTGGCTTCGTCAAAACCGCGCGCCATTTTCCCGCCATGCCAGTCCTGCACGCACCGACCTACGAGTGGACCGTCGAAGAATACGAGAAGCTCAATGACGCGGGCATCTTCACGGAGAGCGATCGCGTGGAACTACTCAGCGGAGCAATCGTCGTCATGGCACCCATCGGCTACCGCCACGCCACCGCCGTCACGCGCCTGCTCAAATTCTTCGTCAAGCGAGCCCGCGAACGATATGAAGTTACGCCCGGCAACCCGTTCATCCTCGACGAACGATCCGAGCCGCAGCCCGAAGTTCTGCTGGTCGATCCAGCGGTCGATCGCCAGGGCCACCATCCCGGCCCTGAACAGATCTTCCTCGCCATCGAAGTCTCCGACAGCACGCTGCGCTACGACCGCGAGGACAAACGCCCCGCCTACGCACGCGGCGGCGTGCGCGAATACTGGATCGTGAACCTCGAAGACAACGTCCTCGAAGTCTATCGCGACCCCGCTGGCGAAACCTACCGCGAC
>JAYVRQ010000078.1:0-2494 GCA_043776145.1 Chthoniobacteraceae bacterium | reverse complement strand
CGGTGACGGTAAGAGTGGCTAGGTCGTCGTCGATGATGTTCACCGTGCCTATGTTCTCGGTGGATACTCCGCTGGGAATATAGCTGGCGCTGCTTGAGAGCGATACCGTCACGGTTTCAGTTCCCTCCACGCTATTATCGTTAATCGGCACGATGACGATTTGTTGCGATGATGCTCCGGCGGGAATCGTGATCTGGTTGCCGATGCTCGCATAGTCGCTGCCTCCCGTGGCAGTGCCCGACACGGTATAGTTCACCGCCAGCGACGCATTCGTGGGGCCGGTGCGCGTGACTAGAAATGAAGCCGCGTCCCCGGTCTCGCTCGCGTCGCCATCCAGAGCGCGGAGCGTGACGAGCGGCAGCGCGGTGTCGTTATCCGTGATGGTCAGCGTCGCGGCTTCGCTTCCGGCGATGACGTACTCGGGGCGCGGGACAAGTTCGAGGACGACTGTCTCCGGGCCTTCCTGCTGCGTGTCGTCCACTGCCGTCACCACGATGTCCAGCGAAGCCTGCCCGGCTGGAATGGTGGCGGTGTAATAGATGGTCGCCGAGCTTGGGAGAGCCGGAGAAAACGAGTAGTCGAAACCCGCGGCGGCGTTTCCTTTCGGATAAAAGCAAGTTACTGCCAGCGCACTCGTGGTCGGGCCGGTGCGTGTGATCCGGAAACTTCCCGTGTTGGCATTGGCTTCACCACAGTCTCCATCGCCAACCGTCAGCGTCACAGTCGCCGTCTTCGTGGCTGTAAAATTGGCACTGTTGAAATCCGCGCCGAGCGATACCGGATTTGCGAAGCCTTCGGTAAATGTATAGCCATCGAGCGCCGGGGTAATCGTAACATTACCCGCGGCCAGACCGGCAATCGTGTAGCTGCCATCGCTGTCGGTGAATGTTCCGAGATAGCTGGTACCACTCAATCCATTGCTCACTTGCACGTCCGCGAACGGCTGCCCGTCGAGGGTGATCTGGCCGCTCACACGGAACGTCGAAGGCGCACCGACCCTGACTACGACGGAATCGCTGGCAGTGTGTCCCTTCATGTCCGAGACGACGCTGCGCACAACATAGTCACCAGACAAGGCCCAGGATTTCGAGACCGATGCAGAGTTGGTATTGCTGAAAGTCCTGTCCCCGAAATTCCAGGCATAGCTCAAGGCATCGCCATCGGGATCGCTGGCAGATACAGTTAGACTCACCGGGGTCGAAACAGCAGTGTTTAGCGTGCTCGCATTCACGATGGCTGTGGGCGGTTGATTGCCGGGGAATGCGCCGAGATTCACGACGACATCCATCGACTCCGGCACGGTGCCACCCTTGCCGATGGGTGTGATGTGGATGCCGCTTTCGGAGTCGGAAAAGGTGCGACCGATCACGACCGAGGCATCGCTGCGGTCGTCGGGACTGCCGGGCGTGGCATCAAGCAGTTGCGCACCGCCGTTACTGTCCGCCCACGGTTTCCAGTTGAGAAAGATGCCATCGCGCACCCATTTGCTTCCACCGAAAGACTTCTGCCGGAACTCCGCCCAGTATTCGCGCCCGCTGTCCTTGATGATGGCGAGGGCGTAGCGGTTCGCTGGATCGAGCCGCGGCTGATCGAGCGCGTAAATGCGATACGTGCCGCTGGCGCGGGCTTGATGGACGAAACTTTGGCGCGGCAACCAGTTGAGCAGGGACTTATGGCTGGCGTTATACTGTTTGTCCGCGGCGGTGGCCGGACCCATCGTGTCGAAGACGTTGCCGTATTCGATATTCACTCCGCTGCCGATCGTGGATTTGCCACCAGTATCCCACGAGTTCGCGTGCCAGAGTCCGAAGTTATGCCCGAGTTCGTGGCAGGCGATCCCGATGGTGATGCTTCTCAGCCAGATGCCTTTGCTACCCACGTAACCGAGCCCACCGAAAGTGCCCGGCCCACCATTGTAGGCGACGATGTCGTGGTCGTATGCAGCCGTGTCGTAGCCCAGCCTTTTCGCGGCGGTCTGCGCATCGGTTTGCAGGGCGTATTCGTCACCACCGCCGCCGTTATACCATGCCTCGGTGCGCGGCAGGATAATCAAAGGCGTGACGGTAGTTAGCAGGTAGATATTGCCGTAGCTGCTTTCCACCATGAAGTCATTGACCTGCCTCATCATTTCATAGGCAGCGGCCTCGGTCTGCGGCTCCCTGCGCGTTTCCGGGAAGGCGAGGCGCATGTAGAGCAGCGTTCGCACGCCGGTGCTTTGGGTGGTGGGTATCGTGGCCGTTGGCTTCATCGGCCCGCCGCTCCCGCCTTCCGCAAGCACATGGATATGTCCGCCATCGCAAAGGTAGTGAACTTCCCCGGCGATCTCGACTGCGGGAGTGTTGTCCTCGATGGGTGTCTGCGAGCCGTCTTCCAACGCGCGGACTTCGGCCGACTTTCCCGAGACCGGGCACGTTTTGAAAACAGGCTTCAATGGATCGGGACGCTCCCCTTTTTCCAAAATACGGAACCCACGCTCATCAAGTGCAAGCGTGCG
>JAYVRQ010000077.1:0-8227 GCA_043776145.1 Chthoniobacteraceae bacterium | reverse complement strand
GGCCAGCTTTTTCAAAATCGCATCGGCATCCGGCGGATTGCCCATGCGCAGGAGCGACATCTGCATTTGCGCGATCTCCGGCGCGCGCTTGCTGTCGGGGTAGGCATCGAGAAATGAGCCCACGCCTTTTTGGAGCCGCGCGATGGTCTCGGGCTTCTCGGTGTCGGCGCTCTGCCCGAGGAACTGCACATGCAAATAAGCGGCCTCGCTTTTCGCGTCGGGCGAGGCATCGGGCGCGGCGAGAATGGTTTCGACCTCCTTCAAACTCGCTTCGGCATCGACGGGCTTGCCGCCGAAATTTTGCAGTTGGTTCGCCGTCATCAGCCCGACGATTTTCGCGTCCCAGCGATGCGCGTCCGCCGGATATTTTTTGAGAAAAGCGGCGGCCGCAGTCTGCTGGCGCGTGAGCCACGATTGCAAAATCTGGACAAACTCCTCACGCGATTTCGCAGCCGGCGGCTTCTCCGCGCCGACCTTCACGATGTAAGACCAGAGTTCGTCGGCGGTTTTGAATTGCGCGAGATCGACGGCTTCGGCGGGAGCTTTCGTTTCAGCGGAAGCGGCGGGTTTTTCGGCATCTTTGTCGGCGGCGATTGCCGGGATGGAACAGGTGAGGAGCGCCGCGAGGAGCGGGCGGAGGAGCGAGGTTTTCATGCGAGTGCGGAAACGCTAATCGTCGCGGCGGAGTGCGGCGAGCAAAGGATTTGGCGCGTCTCGAATTCCCACTCGCGCGAATCGCCAGCATCCCTATCGTCCGCGCATCCGCGGTTCTCCTGATGTTTATGAAACGCTCCCTCCTGCTGTTTTGCAGCCTTTTCGCCGCCGTCTCCGCCCCGTCCGCCGAGCCCGAGCCCGGCGAGGTGAAATGGCGCAGCTATGCGGACGGGCTGTGGGACGACGCGCCGAAGTGGAAGCCCTCCCGAATTCCGGCAGCGGCGGATTCGGTGACGTTTTCGGTGCTTCCCGCCGACGTGGCGCGGAACCCGTTGGTGCCCCGTTTTGTGGTCACCTCGACGGACAACGCGGCGCGCGCGGCGACGGCGATGCGGGTTTCGCGAAGTTGGGTGAACCTGCGGAACTTTGACCTCACGCTCGCTGGTGACAGCGGATTCACGGACGGCTTGCGGATCGAGAACGGTGGCGCGCTGTCGGTCGATGCGGTCGCGCCGCTGCCCGCCGCGGGGCGCGTGAATTTCACCACCGCCGGAGCCGCGATCGGTCTCGGCGCGCCGGTGATCCTTGGGCCGGGAGCGGTGCTGGGTTTTTGCGGGCTGGACATCGCGCCGAATGTGCTCTGGAAAAACACCGGCAGCGTCGGCATCGGCGAAACGATGACCGGCGGGGTATTCATCGAATCGCGCTTCGCCGGCGGCGTTCGCAATTCCTCGACCGGCAAAATCCTGCTCGGGCTCGCGGATAAAGTGGAAGGCTCCCTCAGCGTCTATGGGGATTTTTTGTGCGGCGACATCCGCGCCGGCGCACACCGCGGAGGCATCGGCGATGTGGTCGTGCAAAAGGGTGGCCTGCTGGAAAGTGCGGACGCCTTTCTCGCGCCCCTGCGCGGCAGCCAGGCTTTCGCTGTCGTGCATGATGGGCCATTCGAGCAAGACGGCTCGTTCAGCGCCTACACTTCCCAAGGCCAGTCCACGAACTGGCTTGCCGCTTCGCTCGAAATCAGCGGCCTCGCCAATGGCGGCGCGGGTTCGCCGGAAGGCGGGAGCGGGTACATGTTCATCACCGATGGCGGCGTCGTGGAGGCATTGTCCGCAAGCTTCGGAAACATCCGCCCGCGGAATGGAGTGCTCGCGAGCGAAGTGGCGCAAGTGGTCGTCGATGGGATCGATCCCGCGGATAAAGATGCAGCGATGCTCTCGATCGACGGGCCGCTAGTCGTCGGGCCGTTCAGCCGGGCCGTCGTCATGGTGCAGGGCGGCGCGGGCCTCTTCGCCAGCAGCATCGCGGTCAAAGCGCACGGAACGCTCCGCGCGCGCGGCGTCTCGCGCGACGGCGCGCAGGACATCGTCACCCGCAGCGGGATCGGGGTGGCCTGGGCGGAAGACGCGCCCGGCCCGCTTTCCATCGACGGCGGCGGCCTCTTCTCGCTCGCGGCTGGAGCCGAGTTGGACTGCGGCGACCTCACCATCGGCGGCGGCGGCGGACTCGCCGCGCGCTGCCGTCTTAACGAGAGCGACCCCGCGCTGGCCGATGGCGTCATCCATGTCGGCGATGTCAGCGTCGGCACGGCTCCCGAATTTCCCGGCCTGCTCGAACTCACCGCCGCCACCGTCAGCGTGAACCAATTCGTCACCATCGAGACCGGCTCAAAGCTCAGCGGCAGCGGACTTTTCGTTTTCCGCAACGCCGCCGGCCAGCTCACCAATCGCGGCAAAATCATCATCCTGCCCGGCGCGGGAAAGACGCTCCAGATCGGCGGCGATTACGTGCAGCCCGGCACGGGCAGGCTCATCGTGACCATCAACAAGAAAAACGACGCTGGCAGCGCGCCGCTCGTGGTGCTCGGCACGACCGTGCAGCTCAACGGCAAAATCGAACTGCGCTTTTCCGGGAACCGCCTCCCGCGCAGTGGCGAAGCCTTCGCGCTCATCCGCGCCGAAAACGCCACGATCACGAACAACGCCACCGTCCGCGTCACCGGCGCAGCGCGCGGCTTCGATGTCGTGCAGGACGACTTCAGCATCGCGGTGGTTTTCCGCTGAAAAACACGCTCTCTCCGCGGCGATTGACGCCCCGCAGGCCGGTGCTAGCTTACGCGCACTTTCCGGGCACGAGCGCCCGTAATTTTCCTTATGCTCGACCGTCAAGTTCTAGTTCTGAACCGACTCTGGCAGGCCATCAATGTCTGCACAGTGCGCAGGGCTTTTACCCTCTTGTGCCAGGGGCACGCGCAGGTCGTGTATGCGGACGGGCGGAACAACTTCCTGACGCATGACTTCGAGAGCTGGCGCGACTTTTCCACCCGCGAGCCGGAGGCGGAAATGGTCCACACGATCTCGTTCAAGATTCGCGTCCCGCGCGTGATCGTGCTGCTGCTGTTCGACCGGATGCCGCGGAAGGAAGTGAAGTTCACGCGACACAACATCTTTGAGCGCGACAAAAACACCTGCCAGTATTGCGGCAGCGTTTTCGACAAGCGCGACCTGAATCTCGATCACGTCATCCCGCGCGACAAAGGCGGCGCGACGACTTGGGAAAACATCGTTTGCTCGTGCATCGCGTGCAATACGCGGAAGGGAAACCGGCTCGCGCATCAAGTCGGGATGCACCTCATCAAAAAGCCCGTGCGTCCGAAGTGGCGGCCCTTCGTTCACATCACCTTCGACAGCAAGCTGCACGATAGCTGGCGGCACTTCCTCGACTTCGCGTACTGGAACGTCGAGTTGGGGGATTGATCGGGAATCCGCCCCGGGCAATTTGGGAAAGTTCTTGCGAATGAGCACGCGCTTTCCAAGTCAATCATCATTCGTGCTCGCGGTGTTCTGCGTGCTCGCGAGTGTCGCGTCGTCGCGCTGGAGTGGAAAAAAGACCCGGAACAGACGAAACGACTCGTGCTCAATTTGCCGGTTGCCACATTCGGCGCGGCGTTTGCCGCGATGACTGGGAAGTGGGAGGACAAAACCGCGCTCTCCGAATGGATCAAGACTTTGACGGCGGGACCGAAGCGAGAAAGGGCGATCGCGGTTTTCGTCATGTCCCTGCGGTATAGCCGCAAAGAGAGTGAACACGCGCTGGCCCGTGAGGTGGCCACCTGGCCCGCATCCTTGGAGGCGCGGGAAGGATTGAAACGTGAACTCCGGCACTGAGCCGCGTCATGGACTCGCTCATCAAACTCGCGCGCGACGGTGCAGATGCAGGCGCTGGAAAAAGGCCGCGGACGCCGTCAGCCCTGTGTGGAAAGCGGTGGACTCTCAAGACTCAACACTCAAGTCTTCATTCTTCCCTAGTCGATGACTCCCTTCTCCGACTTCACTTACTTCGGCCTGCTGCTCTACATCGCGTTGCCGACGCTCGCGCTCGGTCTGCTCGGGCGCGCGAACCGGCGCTGGACGCTGCTCGCGACGGTGCTCGTGGCGGTGTTGAATTTTAGCGACGACATCGCCATCCGGCCCGGGGTCTTCGTGCATGAACTTTGGATCGCGCTCGGCTTCGCGCTCTATCAGGGCGCGCTTGCGGCGGTGCTCTTGCGCTGGAAATCGACGACGCTCTTTCGTGTGCTGCTCGCGCTTTCCATCCTGCCGCTGGCGGCGGCGAAGTTTCTTCCCGTCATCGCGCCCGGCACGGTCTTCGGCTTTCTTGGGATTTCGTATGTCACCTTCCGCTCGCTGGATGTGCTCTTCAGCATTCAGGATGGCATTTTGAAATCGGTGTCGCCCGGCACTTATTTCGCGTTCGTCTTTTTCTGGCCGACGGTTTCCTCCGGCCCGATCGACCGCTACCGCCGCTTCGCGAAAGACCTCGACCGCCGCCGCACGCGCGCGGAATTCCTCGACGATCTCGATGTCGCGGTGGAGCGCATCTTTCGCGGATTCCTTTACAAGTTTCTCATCGCCGCCCTGCTGCGCACCCACTGCGTCGATCCCCTCGAGCATCGGGCGGATGCCTTCGCAACGGTGCTCTATATGTATGGCTACAGCCTGTATCTCTTCTTCGACTTCGCAGGTTACAGCGCGTTTGCCATTGGCTTCAGCAGGCTCTTTGGAATCCAGTCGCCCGAGAATTTTCAGCTACCCTTTCTTTCGCGAAACATCCGCGACTTCTGGAATCGCTGGCACATCAGCCTGTCGTTCTGGTTCCGCGATCATGTCTATATGCGCTTCCTCATCGCGGCGACGAAAGGGAAGTGGTTCAAGGGGAAGCACACGGCATCCTATGCGGGTCTGTGGCTGACCTTCGGGCTAATGGGTGTGTGGCATGGGATCGAGGCGCGCTACCTTCTCTACGGCGCGTATCACGCCACGCTGCTGTGCGGCTACGATGCCTTTGCGCGCTGGAACAAAGTAAGCAAACACTGGCCGGACACGCCCGTCTGGCGCACCGTAAACATCGTGATTACCTTCCACGTCGTCTGCTTCGGCCTGCTGATTTTTTCCGGCAAACTAACTCCGCACTAGCCACATGAACTCCGGCTTTCTCGACAAATTCATCGAACGCATCGGGCGCGTGCGGCCCGAGGAGGTGCAGAACTATTTGCTGCGGCTGGCGGATGAGAAGGGGTTTCTCGAAACGATCTTCAATGCCATCCGCGAGGGCGTCATCGTCACGGACCTGCACGGGCGCATCAATTACCTGAACCGCGCGGCGTGCGAAATCTTCGGCCTCGAACGCGATGCCTGCATGGGTCAGCCGCTCGATGAACACCTGCGCGGCCTTGAGTGGAACAAGCTCGTCGAGAGCGAGCGTGTCGTGAGCCGCGACATGGAGGTTTTCTATCCGCAGCATCGCTTTCTGAATTTTTACGTCGTCCCGCTGAGTCTCGAAGCGCCCGCGAAAAAACGCAGCGAGGCCGTCATCCAGGAAGCGGTGGGATACGCCGTGATCCTGCGCGACACCACGGAGAGTCGGCGCTCGACGGAGGAGACGATTCAAAGCGAACGCCTCACCGCGCTCACTCTGCTCGCCGCTGGAGTCGCGCATGAGATTGGGAATCCGCTGAACTCGCTGCACATCCATCTGCAACTCATGGAGCGCAAACTGCGCAAGGTCGCACCCGCGGTTCGCAAAGATCTGGAGCAAGCTCTGCAAGTCGCGCGTGACGAAATCACGCGGCTGGATTCCATCGTGCAGCAATTCCTCGGCGCGATCCGTCCGGCGCGGCTGGAGACGCATCTGGAAAGCATCAATGTGCTCGTGCAGGAAAGCGTGGCCTTTCTCCAGCCCGAGATCGACGACCGCAACGTGCTCGTCGAGCAGGAACTCCGCTCCGACCTGCCGCTCGTGGAAGTGGATCGCAACCAGATGAAGCAGGCGTTTTACAACGTCATCAAGAACGCCTTCCAGGCGATGAAGCAGAAGGGTATCCTGAGCATTCGCACGGACTTCGACGACTCGTTCGTGACCGTGCGCTTTGCCGACAGCGGCGGCGGCATTTCGCAGGATAACATGAGCAAGATTTTCGAGCCCTACTTCACGACGAAGGCGAGCGGCTCCGGCCTCGGCCTGCTCATCGTGCGGCGCATCGTGCGCGAGCACGGCGGCGAGATCGAGTTGATGAGCGACGAGGGCCAGGGCCTCACACTCTCGATCCGCCTGCCGCTGCGCGATCAGCGCGTGCGGATGCTCGGCGCGGGGGACTCGGCTGTCGGCGGCGACACCACGAAATGACGGCTGGCTCGCTCAAGACAGTTCCCAAACCGTCTTCCCGCCGACGATCGTCCGCACGGCGCGGCCTTTGATTTCCCAGCCGTGGAAGGGCGTGTTGCGACTGCGCGAGTGGCTCTGCTCGCGGTCCACGGTCCATTCGAGATTTGGGTCGATGAGCGTGATGTCCGCAGGCGTGCCGATGCTGAGCGTGCCTCGGTCGAGGCCGAGCAGGCGCGCGGGTTCGAGGGTGAGCATCTCGATGAGGCGCGGCATGCCGATCGCTTTCTTTTTGTGAACAAGGATGTCGAGGAAAAGACCGAGTTCGGTCTCGAGTCCGAGGATTCCGAAGGGCGCTTGGTCGAACTCGACTTCCTTTTCGTAGCTGCAATGCGGCGCGTGATCGCTGGCGAGGACGGTGATCGTGCTGTCGGCGATGCCGCCGAGGAGCGTGTCGATGTCGCGCTCGGTGCGCAGCGGCGGGTTCATTTTGAAATTGGTGTCGAACGCGCGGATCGACTCGTCGGTGAGTGCGATGTGATGCGGGCAGACTTCGCCGCTCAACTTCACGCCGCGTGCCCGCGCTTCACGCAAAATACGAACGCTCCCGCCCGCGCTGAGATGCTGGCAGTGAATCGGTGTGTCGCACAATTCGGCGAGCAGCGCATTCCGCTGCACGATGATTTCCTCGCCCGCCGCGGGCCACCCCGGCAGCCCGAGCGCGGTGCTCACGAAGCCTTCGTGCATGACGCCTTTGCCGACGAGATTATAGTCCTGGCAATGGTCCATGACCGTGAGCCCGAACATGCGCGCATACTCCAGCGCGCGCCGCATGACTTCGTGATTCTGGATGCAATGCCCGTCGTCGGTGAGCGCGACGATGCCCGCCTTGTGCATCGAACCGATGGGCGCGAGTTCCTCGCCCGCGATGCCCTTCGTGATCGCGCCGCTGGCAAAAACATTCACGCAGGCCTCCGCCTTCGCCTTCTCCAAAATCCAAGTCACCACGCTCGGCGAATCGACCGCAGGCGAAGTATTCGGCATCGCCACCACGCTCGTAAAACCGCCAGCCGCGGCGCACTTCGCCCCGCTGGCGATGGTCTCCTTCGCCGACTGCCCCGGCTCGCGAAAGTGAACGTGCAAGTCGATGAGCCCCGGCGCGACGATCAGGCCGGCGGCGTCGATTTCTTGAATTGGCGATTGGCAATTAGCTATCGCCGATGGCTCCGCGATGCGACCGTCCACGATGAGCAGATCGGCGATTTCATCCCGCTTGTTTGCGGGGTCGATGATGCGGCCGCCGCGGATAAGAAGGGCGTGGGCGCTCACGGGGTTTTGAGCATCTTTTGCAGTTCCTTGGTGCGAGTGCGGGTAAGCTCGGCGGCGACGCCGGAGAAGATCATCGGTTCCATGCTGCCGCCGCGCGCTTCTGCGTCGGCGTGGAAGTCGGCTTCGGCGTCGCGGAGCACGACCCACGCGCGCTGGACGGCTTTGAGTTTCACCTGCGCCTGGGCGTCGAGAGTGGTCAGGACTTTTTTGTAAACCTTGTTCAACTCGGCGTCGGCTTTGTCGAAAGCGGCGCGTGCTTCGGCGTTCATCTCGTGCTGGCTTTGCGCGTCCGCATTTACGAGGGGAAACGCGGCGAGCAGGATGAGCGAGAGGAGGGTGCTTTTCATAAAAAATAAAAGCTCAGATGCGCGCACCGGCGCAAAGGTAGAGGACGGCCATCCGCACGGCGAGGCCGTTGGTGACTTGATCGAGGATCACGCTGCGTCCGCTGTCGGCGATGTCGCTGTCGATTTCCACGCCGCGATTGATCGGGCCGGGGTGCATGATGAGGGCGTCGGGTTTGAGGCGTTCGGCGCGCTGTTTGGTGAGGCCGAAGAGCGACGTGTATTCGCCGAGCGAGGGG
>JAYVRQ010000076.1:0-8245 GCA_043776145.1 Chthoniobacteraceae bacterium | reverse complement strand
ATGTCTCCACGGCGCGTATGGACAGGGCCGGGTTCTTTTTCAGCAACTCCCTCACCCCGGCGCGGTCATCGTCCAGTATCGCCGCGAACAAAGACCGGGATGGGTTAGACATTGTTAAGTCACTGGATGGGGTGGTGCGTAATGCGTCCGTCTATCGACCCAAAGCTCAGCGACGGCGGAGCTGTTCGCTGAGCGCATGGTTAGGTGCATTCGTCTCGGCTTTGAGTCGTTTGGACAAGTGTTGCGAGAGGTCGATTGAATATAGGGTGCGCTGCTCGACGGCGTAAATCAAAGCAAGGCTGTTCGTGTGGTCGTGTCCGGCGGGCGTGCCTGAGCCGTAGATGAAAACAGCCTTGGAGTCGCGAGACCACTGCCAGTCGTGAGAGGTGCCGGAGCCTGGATCGCTCTCCTGAAGAACTAACACTGTCTCGGGCGAAGGCTGTCCGCGTGCGAGGAAAATCTCGTGGTAGGAATTCCTGAGTTCGCGCTGCCGAATGGTGAAACGCCCGTCAGGGGAAGTTGAGTCGCCGCCCATAGGTAGAAGTGAGGCTCAGACAATGGTTCGCCGGTGTTCCAGTGGGTTGAAACGCTCAATGCGTCAGCGAACTTTTGGGTGTATTGGGTGATGTCGGGATGGCCGTTCGCACTGAGGATCTTGGCACCGCGAAAGTAGGGCCGGTGGTAGATGATTGCGGTTGCGCTTACTGCAAAGACGATCATTGCGAGACCTATAATTAGAGGACGCGCTCTCATGCGCCTAACTTCCTATTTGGCGCTGAAGCGCATGTTTTGCATAACAACCGGCGAATCGGAGTGGTAGTGGGAAAACTTTGGACGCCATTTTTCCCCGCATCCAAATTCCATTCGGTCAGCGTGTTCATGGCGGCAACATTGCAGAAGTATTTTGGAATGTCAGCGATTTCACCGCCACATTCCTCTTCGTGCAAGAAGGCTCGGCGGGATGTTGCCTGGGCCGCGGGCGCTTAAAGCTCTCCGAAGCGGTCCCGCTTTGAAGCACACCCGCGTTCGCGGTGGTCGCGAGAGAATGTTGGCAAATGCGGGGCGCGCTGAATTAGTTTTCGCGCCGCATGAAATACCGCTTTCGCCAGTTCCACACGCCACTGCTCGCGCTCGCGCTCACCGCGGGCGCGAACGCCGAGCCGCTCGCCGAGCTGGCGGCGTTCTCCTCTTTCAAGACAGTGAACCTCGACAAGCTCGCCTCGGGCTCGGTGATGGTGACGCGCGGCCCGGCGATGAATTTTCCGCGCGGGCTCGCGGTCGAGAGTTGCTACCTCGTGCGCCGGCCGCTGCAAAATACCGTGGAGCTGCATCGGGAGTGGAGCCCGGTGAAGCATTCGGATTTGAAAGTGTGGCTGCATGGCGATCTCCCGGCGCGTCCGGGAATCGCGGAGTTTCAAAAGCTGCGCAGCGCACCGTCGAACGGGGCGGTGCGCGCGTTCGTCGCGGCGACGCAAAAGCTCGGGTCGGGCGCGTCGGATTTACAGTTGAGCAAGGCGGAGGCGGCGACGTTTGCGGGAACGCCGGGGGACGCTGGCGGGGCGATGCCTGCGAAGGTCTCGGACTTTTGGAGCGGCGTTCTTTCGCAGCGCGCGCAGGCTTTCGCGGGTGGCGGGCTTTCGCGACAGCCTGCTTACGAAAATGGCGGCGAGGCGATTCGCGTGGCGGATGACGTTTCGCGTCTGCTGAAGGAAGCGCCGAAAGTGCGCGGGCAGTTTTCCGCGCTGCTCGATGGCGCGACGGGCGGTGGCGGGAAGGGTTCGCTGTATTGGGAATTGGTCGGCGTCGAGGATGATGCGGCGGTGAATCTCGGCGCGTCGTACGCCCGACCGGGCGCGAACACCTGGCAGGGTCTCGATCTGCAATACTATGCGAGCGGCGGCTACTGCGCGCTGGTCACTCTCCGCCAGATGTGGCCGGTGACGGTCGGCGGCCAGGAGGCCACGCTCGTCTGGCAGGGCGATCTCATTTCCTCCGCCACACTCGCCACGCTGCACGGCGTCGAGCGCATGGGCTCGAGCACGGCCATGATGCGCGAGACGCAGAAATTCATCACCCGTTTCCTCAGCGACCTCGCGAAAGCTCCATGAAATCGAAAACGCCAATTCTGCTCGCGTGCATCGTCGCGAGTCTCACCGCTCCGCATCTGCACGCGGATTTTTCGTGGGAAACCGAGGCCGGTTTTTCCGCAGTCGCGGATTCCGAGTTTCGCGGGGGCGGATTTCGCGGCGATGTGAATGCGGTGGATTTCAGTTTCCGCGCCGTGGCTTCCAGGCAGTTGGGCGGCGGGCCGCTGTTCCGCTTCGGCATCGAGTGGCAGCGATATGATTTTGGCCTGCCGAAACGCGCTCCGCTCCCGAATACCTTGCAGTCGCTCGCCGTGGTCATTGGCGCGGATTTCCAACTAGGCGAAGCGTGGCTTTTCCGGCTCGAAGCCACGCCCGGCTTTTACAGCGGCGGCACGGATTTTCGTGAGGGCGATTTCAACGTGCCTGTCATCTTTGGCGGCTCGTATTTCGTGAACGCCGATCTGCAATTCATCGCGGGGATCGAACTGGATGTGAACCGAAAGTATCCCGTGCTCGGAGCCATCGGCGTGCGGTGGAAATTCGCACCGAAGTTCGTCCTAAACGCCGTGGTCCCCACGCCGCGTCTCGAATATAGTTTTAGCAAAACACTCACTGGTTACATCGGCGCGGATTTGCGCGAGACGACTTATCGCACTCATGGTCGGCGCAGACTCGACAATGCCATCGTGGATTACACCCAAATCCGCGTCGGTGCCGGAGCTTCGTGGAATGTGACGTCGCACCTCACTTTCGAGTGCGAGGCGGGGGCCGTGGTTGTCCACGATTTCGATTTCCATCGCGCCGACATCGGCGTGCGATCCCAAGACCTGCCAGTGTACGGCGGCATCTCGCTGAAGGCGGCGTTTTAGCCGTGTTGGAACTGGCAACCGCCGACTTCGGCGCGGACGCGCTGCGCTTCCGCACGACTTGCGGCCCCGCGTGGGTCGTGGCATCGGCAGCGAGCATTCCCGTCGAACTCCGCCGCACCGCGCTCGCCGGTCGCAGCAAGGACTTCCGCTACTACGAACTGCTGGAGGAAAGCCTGCGCACGCAGTTCGACTACCGCTATTTCGTGCTGCACGACGAAGCCTCCGGCGAGTGGGCGGTGCAGCCATTCTTCTTCGTGAACCAAGACCTGCTCGCCGGGTTGCCGCAGGCCATTCGCTCGCTGTTCGCACCCATTCGCAAGCTATGGCCGCGATTCCTCACCCTGCGAATGCTGATGATCGGCTGCGCCGCCGGGGAAGGGGAACTCGATCACGCCGGGCCGTGGCTCGCCGGCGCGCTGCGCGAAGCCATCGACGCCCATCGTCCGCAGGCGCGGGCTTCCATCATCTTGCTGAAGGACTTTCCCTCGACCTATCGCGACGCGCTCGAAACTTTCACGCACCATGACTACCAGCGCGCGCCGAGTATGCCTGCCGCGCGGCTCGAGTTAGACTTCGCGGATTTCGAGGAATACATGACGGTGAAGCTCAGCAAGGTTTTCCGCAAAAATCTGCGGCGCAAACTGCGGGCGTCGGAAGGTGCCTCACCCATCACGATGGAAGTACTCACGGACGCCACCCATCTCGTCGATGAAATCTATCCACTCTACCGGCAGACTTATGAGCGGTCGGATTTCAAATTCGAGGAACTTAACAAGGAATACTTTGCGCTCATTGGGCGGCGGATGCCGGATCGAGTCCGCTATTTCATCTGGCGGCAGCAGGGCCGGATCATCGCGTTTAACCTATGCCTCGTTCACGATGGCATACTGCATGATCTCGATGTCGGCCTCGACTACTCAGTGGCGCTTGATCTGCACCTGTACTTTGTGACGTGGCGCGATGTCATCCAGTGGTGTCTGAAAAATGGGGTGACGACCTATCACACCGGCCCGCTGAACTACGATCCCAAGCTGCATCTCAAACTCCTGCTAGCCCCGCAAGATCTCTACGCCCGCCACAACTCGCCGCTCCTGAATCCGATTTTCAAGCTAGCCATCAAGTATCTCGAACCCACCCGCCACGATCCGACGCTGAGGAAATTCGCCAACGCGCACGAACTCTGAGCACGGAGTTCCGGGGAGCGCGCGCGTCTCGCGTGCTGGTTGAGGCGTCCCGCCTCAACGAACTTACCTGCCGCTCCGCTTCGATGTGCGTGAACGCCGTCTGTAGCGACGCGTGAGGGAAGTCCGCGAAGGCGGGACGCCTTCGCCAGCACGCGAGACGCGCGCGCTCCCCGGAACTCTGCGCGCTAAGCGCGCTCTGGGCTTTCACCCGCTGCGCTCGTCGTCTGCGCCCGCTTGGGCAGGCTCGGATCGAGAAAGCCGAGCGCGTGCGGCGGCGCGATCACCCGCACGCCGGCCTTTTGCTGCTCTTCCTGAATCTGCTCGTGCAGTTCGTGCATCCGCGTCCAGTGCTGCCTTGGGCGGAAGTGATGCTCGGCGTGGTAGCCGTTGTTGAACCAAAGCCAGTTATACAGCTTGTGATAGCTGCTCACTCCCCACGCGATCGGCAGATCGGGGTTTCCGCCGTAGTGCAGATAGTATCCGTTGAGGTAGGAAAGACAGTGGCCGAAGTAATAACACGGAAAGAAGAACAGCATGAACTTCCAGTTCAGGAAGAAGCCGAGAATGACCAGGCAGACCCATGACGCGATCTCGAATACTCCCCATTTCGCATTGAATGGACTGCGTCGCTTGATCTCGTTGTAAATCACCTTTGGATCGTCGCGGAAGTATCCGAAGAAGGTATAGGTCCACGCGCTTTCCGCCTCGTCGTCGTGGCTGTGGCGGTAGATGGAAAGCCAGTCCACCGTATCGCCGTTCGCGTCCTTGCGGTCGCTGTTTCCCTGATGATGCCGGTGATGCACCAGATCGTAGAACTGCTGCGAAAAACCCATCGTCACCGAGAGCAGCCAGCTAAACGCGCGGTTCAGCGGCGACCAGGTGAAGTAAGGGTTGTGGATGAAGTTGTGGGCAATGCCGTTGATGTTCCACGAGATGCTGACCGAGTAGAGGAAGCCGAGCGGGATGAGCAGCCACCACGGCGCGATCGGGAAGATGGCGAACAGGAAAATGAGATACGCGGTGTGGGCGAGCGCGGCGGCGACGGGGATGATGTCCCTGGATGAATGAGCGAAGATTTTCATGCGCGGTAGAGACGATGCCAGATCGTCGCGCGGCGTCGCAAGCCGGATGATCGCGGCATTTTGAAAACGCAGAGACGCAGAGGTCGCAGAGAGGGGGAAATCCGATTCAAAACCTCTGCGTTCTCTGCGCCTCTGCGTCTCTGCGTTTTCAAAAAAAGCCCCGCCGTCGAACCAAGCCATCGTCAATGATCGCTCCCATCGACAACGTGCGTCCGCCGCCTATTCTCCCGCGCGAATGTCCACCGAATCCACCGCGCCGCCTCGGGCGTTTGCCAATCCGCACGTCCAGATCGCGCTCAGCATCGTGCTCTCCGCTGCCGCGCAGGTGCTGCTCAAACGCGGCATCGGTGCGGATGCGGAGGGTGACTGGCTCGGCTTCGATGCGCT
Source organism: Chthoniobacteraceae bacterium (assembly GCA_043776145.1). Lineage (GTDB taxonomy): Bacteria > Verrucomicrobiota > Verrucomicrobiia > Chthoniobacterales > Chthoniobacteraceae > JANLQB01. The sequence goes on along the minus strand of JAYVRQ010000076.1, from coordinate 2,636 downwards.
GCGCTCGGGATGGGTGTGGCTCGGCATTGGCGCGATGATCGGGAGCCTCGTGTCATGGCTTTACGCGCTGCGCTTTCTCGCGCTCAGCGTCGCGTTTGCGCTTTCGGGGGCGATTCACGCGCTCGTTCCCATTGGATGCTGGATGTTTCTCGGGGAGACGATTTCTTGGAAACGCTGGATGGGTATCGCGATGGTGGTCGCGGGGGTCGTGGTGAGTGCGAAGCCCGCGACGGTGGTGGAGGAAAAGCTGTGACGGTGCTCCTGTTTCTTCTCGTCGCGCTGTCTGAAGGCTGCGCCATCGCGGGGCAGATTTTTTTCAAGCTGGCGATGGGTCGCGCGTGGAGCGAGTCGCGGGGAAAGGCTTCGCTCACACTGCTGGCGGGCGTGGTGGTGATGGCGTTCGGCTTTTTCATCTGGCTCGGGCTGCTCGGGAAGTTCGAGCTTAGTTTTCTCTATCCATTCGAGAGCGTGAGCCGTCTGGTGCTGCTGCTGGCGGCGATGATTTTTTTGAAGGAAAAAGCCGGGCTCCGGCTATGGCTCGGCGCGCTGCTCATCAGCGCGGGCGTGGCGGTCGTCGCGCTGAGTTAGCGCGTCCCAGATCATGCGGAACGCATTCGCGTTTCGCACGGCGGCCTCGGCGGCGATCACGCTTTTTCGGGGATGATCGACCTTTGCGGAAATGCGCTGCATCCAGCGCGCATACCGCTGCTCGGAATACGCGCCGCACACGTCCCCGCCGATGATCGTGGCGCGTTGCGATAGTTCTTCGATGGCCGATCGGATGTCCTCCGCAGTGAAAAGTCCCTGCTCCCAATTCGTCACCGCCTCGCCTTCGCTCAGACAATCGAGATCCACGGTCACGTAGATATTCTGCCGCGCGAGCGAATCGGCGAACGCGCTGAACTTCCCGCGCCAATCCTCGCGCGTGATGCCTTCCCATCGCCGCTGCCCCGATGCCTTGAGCCGCTCCGTCCACGGCCACACGGCGAGCCGCTTTTCGCGCAGTGCGCGCCGGTTCACATAGAGATACCCCGGCCAGTTCAGCTCGAAATTTCCACAGCCCCAGATTGCCGCGCGTTGCAGCGCGGGGAGTTCGAGCGCGCGATTGATCCACGTCCCGCAGCACCAGCGCGGCGGGCGGATGTCCCAGTCGGGATGATTGTCGAACGAGACGAGCGTGAACGGCTCCGCGACGCGCCGCAGCCAGAGCGCGCTGAGATGGTGAAAATCGCCCGAGCCGAAGAGCGTGAACGCCGCCGTCCGCGCGCGCACGTTTTCATAAAACGCCTCGATCTCCCGCGCGCTCGTGCTGTAGCGCAGGCGCGGGCCCCACGCGCGGCAATCGACCTGCGTCCCCGGCGGCGTCGCATCCCCCGGCCATGCGCCATCGAGATCGAAGTGGACGCAGTGGGAAAGGGATGGCATCAGCGAGGCGCGAGGGTAGAAGCGGCGGGAGCGACGGCAAGAATTTTCCGGCCCGATGTCCTAACATTTGCCCCCGGTCATCCGTATGCGCGGAAGGAAACCGCCTGACCGGCGCGCTCCGAAATTCCCAATCCCGCCGCCTTTCACAACATTGACACCCGCTCGCGAGAGCACCATTCTCCAGCAACCCTATGGACGCCGCTCCCGAACAAAAAACCTTCACTCAAAAACTTCAGGAAAAAATCGCGCAGTCGCGATTCTTCACGTTTTCCCTGCTGCTGCATGTCGTCATCGTCGTGCTCGGCGGAGGCGTGGTGCTGTTTCACCGGATGAACGATGCGCCGGATTTCACGAGCGATGGCGGCGGCCTGATGAACGCCGACACCAGCGCGCAGCCGCCGCCGGAACAGCCGCCAGACCCAACGCAGCAGCAGACCTTCACGCCGGAAGCGCCGTCGATCACCGCGCCGACCGTGAGCGCGATCACGACGAACGCGACGAACAACACGAATTTTCAAATGGCGAACATCCCGATGCCGGTGAAGGCCATCGCGGGTGACGTGAAAAATCTCACGGACACGAGCAAGGCCATCTCGAAGTCGGCAGGAAAAGGCGTCCCCTCCGCGATGGGCGGGCGCATGGGCGGCACGGCGCGCGGGATGGCGATGATGAAAAACAATGGCAAGGATAAGAGCGAAAAGGCGGTGATGCAGGCGCTGAAATGGCTGAAGGAACACCAGAAGGAAGACGGCTCCTGGAGCGATGAGCACAAGCCGGGGATGACCGGTCTGTCATTGCTGTGTTTCCTCGGTCACGGCGAGTTGCCGGAGTCGCCGGAGTTTGGGCCGACGGTGAAAAAGACGCTCGACTGGATGCTGGCGCGCGGTGCCGAATTTCAAGGTCGCATGTCGCTGACTCAGGGCGGCTTTGGAAGCCAGCCCGCCGTGTATGAACATGCCATCGTGACCTATGCGATGGGTGAGTATTATTCGATGACCAAGGACGAGCGCTTCAAGGATTTGCTCACGCAGGCGGTCGGCTACATCGTTTCCGGGCAAAATCCGCTGGGTGGGTGGGACTATCAGTACGCAAAAAGCACCCGCAACGATCTGTCCGTCGCGGGCTGGCAGATTCAGGCGCTCAAGGCCGCGCATCTCACGGGGCTCGCGATTCCCGGCGTGGATGAGGCGCTGGATAAGTCGATGGGCTTC
>JAYVRQ010000075.1:0-8264 GCA_043776145.1 Chthoniobacteraceae bacterium | reverse complement strand
TCACCTACTTCCTCGACGACCCGGATCGCGGCGATCAGTTCGAGCAAAAGGATCGCCGCGTGCATTGGGGCGCGAAGGTTTCGCACACGCTCTTCGGCGAAATCTTCGGGCTGAAAACCGAGACGACCGGCGGCCTGCAATTCCGCCAGGACAACATCCGCAACGGGCTCTTTCACACCCAACTGCGCAACCGGCTCGGGACCGTCCGCTACGATCACACCATCGAAACCAGCGTCGGCGCGTTCCTTTCCAACAAGACGCAGTGGACGCCGTGGTTTCGCACCGAGGCGGGCGTGCGCGCGGACTACTATTACTTCGATGTGAACAGCAGCCTCAACGTGAACGACGGACACAAGGACGACTTCATCACGAGCCCGAAGCTCTCACTCATCTTCGGCCCGTGGGCGAAGACGGAACTCTATCTCAATGGCGGCTTCGGCTTTCACAGTAACGACGCGCGGGGCGTCATCACGCAGATCGATCCCGGCAGTGGCACGCGCGTCACGCCCGCCGATCCGCTCGTCCGCACGAAAGGCGCGGAGTTGGGCATTCGCACGACCGCGCTGCCCGGCCTGCAAAGCTCGCTCTCGCTCTGGATTCTCGACATTGATTCCGAGCTGCTTTTCGTCGGCGACGCCGGCACGACGGAGCCCAGCCGCCCGAGCCGCCGCTTCGGCATCGAGTGGGCGAACTATTACAACCCGACGCCGTGGCTGACCATCGACGCCGACTTCGCGTGGAGCCAGGCGCGCTTCAGCGAGCGAGCGCCCGAAGGCCAGCGCATTCCCGGCTCGATCAAGACCGTGATCGCCGCCGGCGTGAGCGTGCATGACCTGCCCGGCGCATGGAGCCGCTGGAACGCGGGCGCGCGCGTGCGCTACTTCGGCCCGCGCGATTTGATCGAAGACGGCAGCGTGCGCTCGGATGCCACGACGCTCGTCAACGCGCAGGTCGGCTACAAATTCAGCGAGACATGGAGCGCCGCCGTCGAGGTCTTCAATGTCTTCGATTCGGAAGTGAGCGACATCGACTACTTCTACACCTCGCGCCTCCGCGGCGAACCGGCCGATGGCGCGGATGACATCCACTTTCACCCCGCCGAGCCGCGGCAAATCCGCGTGAGCGTGACCGCGAAATTCTGAGGAAACCTCCTCGGGCGAGACGGTAAATGAAACTTGCCAGCATTCCGGGCCAGTCTTACCACGCCTCCATGAACCGACGTTTCCGCACACTCCTCGCCTTTGCGCTCGTCGCGCACTTGGTGGCGATTGCGGCGATGGCGGTCTGCCCGCGACTGCATGAATGGGCGCATCACGACGCGGACGACGACGATCACGATTGCGCGATCATGCTCTTTGCGAGCGGCGCGGCGAATGCGTCCGCCGCTCCGGCGGTGCTGCCGGTCGTCACGCTGGAGTGCGTGGAAATTCTGCGGGGGGAAGAGGCGCGGCAGATCTTTTTGGCGCGGGCGGAGGGGCGGATTCGTGAGCGGGCGCCGCCGGCGAGGGGCGTTTAGTTCCAGGCTCTCTCGAAAAAACCGTTCGCGTGCTTTCGCGCCGCGAACGCCGCGCACAGGCCGCATTGCCTGTAGTTCGCACGCACCGCATTCCGCGGCTGCGCGCCCATCCATTTCCGCAAAACATGAAATTTTCACTCTGCTCAATTCTCCTGATCCAAATCTCCGCCGGCCTCGCGCTGGCGCAATCCGCGACTCGTCTCGATGAAATCGTCGTCACCGCCAGCCCTTTCGCACGCACGCTCTTCGAGCAGGCGCAACCCGTCACCATCCTCACCGGCGACCGTCTCAAGCTGCGGCTGGAATCCACCGTCGGCGAAACCTTGGGCCGCGAGCCGGGCATCAGCTCGACGTACTTCGGGCCGGGCGCGAGCCGCCCGATCATCCGCGGCCTCGGCGACGATCGCATCCGTGTGCTGAGCAACGGCGTGAACATGCTCGATGTCGCGAACGTCAGCCCCGATCATCAGGTCACTTCCGATCCGCTGAGCATCGAAACGATCGAAGTGGTGCGCGGTCCCGCGACGCTGTTGTACGGGCCGAACTCGGTGGGCGGCGTGGTGAATGTGATCGATGGGCGCATTCCCACGGAGCGGCTGGGAAAGGCGGTGGAAGGCCGGTTCAGCGGACGCTTCGGCACGGTCGATGACGAGATTTCCGAAGCGGGTTCGCTCAACTTCGGCTTCGGCCCGATCGTCTTTCACATCGACGGATTCCAGCGACAAACGCAGGACGCGGACATCCCCGGCTTCGCGCGCAGCGAACGGTTGCGTCGCATTTCACCGGAGGAAAATGAAGCGAACGGCGTGCTGCCCAACAGTTACGTGAACAGCGAAGGCGCGGCGGTCGGCGGCTCGTTCATTTGGGAGGGCGGCTTCATCGGCGCGAGCTACTCGGGTGTGAATTCGAACTACGGCACGGTGGCCGAGCGCGACGTTCACATCGACATGGCGCAACGCCGCTTCGATGCGCGCGGCGCGTTCTTCGAGCCGTTCGCGGGCATCAAGGCGATCCACTACAAATTCGCCTACTCGAATTACGATCACACCGAGTTCGAGGGACCGCTGCCCGGCACGCTTTTCGAAGTCGAAGGGTACGACGGGCGCGTGGAAATCGTGCATCACAAACTCGGACTGCTCGAAGGTTCCGCCGGTTATCAAATCCAGCGCAGCGAGTTTTCCGCCGTCGGCGAGGAAGCCTTCCTGCCGCCGACCACGACGACGATTCACTCGGGTTTCCTCTTCGAGGAAATCGCGTTCGACAAAGTGCGCTTCCAGTTCGGGGCGCGCTACGATCATCAGTCGAACGACTCGACTGGCGGACTCGCATTCGGCCCCGCGCGCAGTGTCGAGTTCGACGCCATCAGCGGCTCCGCAGGCATCGTGTGGACGCTCGTCGATGAATACGCCGTCGCGTTTTCCCTCGCCTACAGCGAGCGTCCACCGACCTACGTCGAGTTGTTCGCCGACGGCCCGCACGTCGGCACGGGTTCGTTCGAGATTGGAAATGCGGACCTCGGTTTGGAAAAGTCGATCGGTCTCGATCTGTCGTTCCGCAAAAGGCTGGGTCGCGTCACCGGCGCGGTCAGCCTCTTCTACAATCGCTTCACCGATTACATCGCGCTCACGCCAAACGGCGCGGTCGAAGACGGCCTGCCCGTCTTCCGCTACGACTCCGTCGATGCCGGCTACTACGGCGGCGAGGCGGAAGTGATCTTCCATCTTCTCGATCCGGTGACGCCCGAAACGGCGGTCACGAGCAAGGACGGCAAGACTGCCGTGACGCCGATTTCGCGCCCACCGCAAACGCTCGATCTCGACTTCAAAGCCGACACCGTCCGCACGGAAATCCGTGGCGGCGGCTCGCTCCCGCGCATCCCGCCCTTCCGCGCGCAAGCCGCGCTGAACTACTCGCGGGACCGCTTCGGCGCACGCCTCGAAGGCATCTGGGCCGCGCGCCAAAATCGCACCGCCGAGTTCGAACTGCCGACGGACAGCTACTTCCTGCTCAATGCGAGCGTGAGTTATCGCGTGCCACTCGGCCCCGCAAATCTCGACTTCTACGTGAAGGGAACAAACCTCACCGACGCCGAAGCGCGCCTGCACACGTCCTTCCTCAAAGACATCGCGCCGCTCCCCGGTCGGGGCGTGCTGTTCGGCGTGAAGGCGGAATTCTAACTGGCAGTGCTTTCCCGCTGTGCGGCGTGCGTCTAAAATGCGCGCCGCACAGCCGAAGGCTGCCGCACATTTTTTTCTATGATCGAAATTTTTCTCAAAGGCGGGCCGGTGATGTGGCCGCTGCTCGTCGCGTCGTTCATCGCGCTCACCGTCGTCATCGAGCGGCTGTTCTTCACGCTGCGCGAAAGTCTGCGGCGGGAACCGGCGGCGGTGACGCGGATTTTCGCGGCGGTCGAACATGGTGACGCCGACGGCGCGCTCGCCGCGGGCCGGGCCTCGCGCGATTTCGTCGCGCGCGTGCTCACCTACGCGCTGGAGCATCGCGACGTGTCGTTTTCCAACGCGCTGCTGGAGGCTTCTAGCCTGGAACTGCAACGCTTCAACCGCGCCATCAGCGTGCTCGACACCATCGTCACGCTCGCGCCGCTCATGGGTCTCTTCGGCACCGTCACCGGGATGATCCGCGCCTTCGGTCTGCTCGGCGCGAGCGAACTCGGCGCGCCCACCGCCATCACCGGCGGCATCGCCGAGGCGCTCATCGCCACCGCGTTCGGCCTGCTCATCGCGATGATCGCGCTGCTGCCGTTCAACTTCCTCAATGCCCGGCTGGAACTGGCGCGGCAGCACATCGAAAACGCCGCCGCGCATCTCGAACTGCTGCTGCTCAAATCCGAAAAATCCTCCGCCCTTCCCGCATGACGCCGATCCCTTCGCCGCGCAGCAATCGGAAGGCGCGCATCGAAATCATCCCGCTGATCGACATCATTTTTTTCCTGCTCGCGACGTTCGTCATGGTCTCGCTGGCGATGGTGAAAAATCGCGCCATCCCGGTGAACCTGCCCGCCGCCGCGACCGGTGCGCCGCAGGAGCGCGCGGAGTTCGCCGCGATCACCATCGACGCGCAGGGCGGGATTTTTTTCAACAAGCAGCCGGTGAACCCGGAGCAGCTCGACGCCGCGCTCCGCACGCTGCTCGCGTCGAATCCCGATCCGAAAGTGTTCATCAACGGCGACCGCAAAACGGAATTCGGCGCGGCCATCACCGTGCTCGATCAAGTGCGCGCCGCGGGCATCACGAAGATCGCGATCGAGACGCAGCCCAAGCCCGTGCCGTGAGCGAACGGTGGCTTATCTGTGCCGCGCTCGCGCTGCTCTGCCACGCCGCGCTGCTCTTCGGCTTCCGCATCGGCAGCGCCCCCGTGCCGCTGCCGATGAGCGAGACCGCAGTGGAAGTGAGCCTCGTCACCGCCGCCATTCCCGAGCCACCCGCAGCGCCCGCTCCGCCAGAGCCGGAACCGCTTCCGCCGGAACCCGAACTTGAGCCACCAAAACCCGAACCAATCCCGGAGCCGACGCGCGAGCCCGCGCCGCCGCGCCGCGAACCACCCAAGCCTTCCCACGCACCCAGCGAGCCGCGCCGCAGCACCGCACCGACCGGCACCGCGACTTCCGTCGGTACAACGACTACGCGCATCGCAGGACCGACCACCGGCGCGCGTCCCCGCTTCAATCCCAAACCCATCTATCCCCCCGACGCCCGCCAGCAGCGGCAGCAGGGCCGCGTCATCGTCGGCGTGCAAGTGAGCGCGGAAGGCCGCGCCACCAGCGTCAGCCTGGTCCGCGGTTCCGGCTTCCCGCGCCTCGATGCCGCCGCCGTGGAAGGCGTGCGCCGCTGGACCTTCGCCCCCGCGCAAGCCGCGGGCCTCGCCATCCCCTCGCGCGTCGAAGTGCCCGTGACCTTCTCACTTTCCCAATGACACACGGCGCTCCCGCGCCCGATGGATTGACTTGCCCTCGCCGCCTTCCCACTCTCCCAAATTTCGCGCGACATGAATTCCCCACGCACAGCCATCGGCATCGACTTTGGCGGCACGAGCATCAAATCCGCCGTCGTCGCGGAAGGCCGGCTGCTGCTGCATGGCGCGGCCATCGACACGCCGCATTACGACTCTGCGGATTCGCTCGTCGATGCGATCGTGAACGTGATCGGCACCATGCGCGCGGCGCATCCCGAAGTCGCGGCGATTGGCGTCGGGCTGCCGGGTTTCGTCGATAGCGTGAACGGCATCGTCCACTCGCTCACGAACGTCGCCGGGTGGAGCGAAGTGCCGCTGCGCGCGATTCTCTCCGCGCGCACCGGCCTTTCCGCGATCATCGAAAACGACGCGAACGCGATGGCCTACGGCGAGTGGAAATACGGCGCGGCGGTCGGCGCGCAGCACGCTGTCTGCATCACGCTCGGCACCGGCGTCGGCGGCGCGCTGATCCTCGATGGAAAGCTCTACCGCGGCGCGACACTCGCCGCCGGGGAGATCGGCCACATGAGCATCGACTACCGCGGCGTGCGCGGGCCGTATGGAAATTTCGGCGGCCTCGAAGAATACGTCGGCAACGTCCAAATCGCGGAACGCGCGCTGAAACTTTACGCCCAGGCCGGCCTCGAAAAAACCATCGAACAATGCACACCCATCGCGCTCGATCACGCCGCCCGCGCGGGCGATGGCATCGCGCGGAGTTTGTGGGAAACGCTGGGAGCGGAAATCGGCGCGGCGCTCGCGAGCGTCGTGTGGATTTTGAATCCCGACACGATCGTGATCGGCGGCGGCGTGGCGAAGGCCGGCGAACTCGTCTTCGATCCCATCCGGCGCGAAGTCGCGGCGCGTACAATCCCGGTCTTCAACGAACATCTGCGCATCGTCCCCGCGATGCTCGGGAATGAAGCGGGCATCATCGGCAACGCCACGCTGGCGCTGGACGCGGCGGGTTAGGGTTTCCACTGCGGAGCGGGAAAATGCCGCTGCCGTGACCGACTAATAAAAAGCCGCCCCTGCGATTGCCGTAATGTCCGTTGCTTTCCGCGCGCCGCGTCGTGATAGTGACGGCACAAACCACCCGCACAAACTTATGACCATCATCGCCACACCCATCAATTTCCTCGGTCTGGACGGCCTGCTCATCTTTTTCATCATGCTGCTGCTTTTCGGAGCGAAGAAGCTGCCGGAACTCGCGCGCGGCATGGGGCAGGCGATTCGTGAATTCTCGAAAGCGAAGGACGAAATCACCACCGAGATGAACCGCCCGACGCCACCGCCAGAGCCGCCGCGCCAGATCGAACAGCCGAAAGCGCCCGTCACCGAAGACCCGCATCAGCAGCACGATCACCAGCCGACTTCCCACGTTTAGTCCGGTCTTCAGACTTTCCGATTGGGCTCGCCTTCACCGGGCGAGCCCTTTCTATTTTCCGCATCATGTCGCGCGCGCTCTTTGTTTTACTGATCCTCATCGGACTCCGGTTCCCGCTTTTCGCCGCGCCGCCGGAGATCGTGGTCTGCCAGTACAACGTGCGCAATTACGTGAACGAAAAAGCGAAGGGTGAGGGGGATAAATTCGGGACGCACGCGAAGCCGGAAGCGGAGATCGCGGCGCTCATCAAGATCATCAAGGACATCAACCCAGACATTCTCGGCGTGTGTGAAATGGGGACGCCGGATCGTTTCGAGGATTTCAAGAAACGTCTCGCCGACGCGGGGCTCGGCTACACCGATTCCGAATACGTGCAGGCGGCGGACGCGGACCGGCATCTCGCGCTGGTGAGCCGTTTCCCGATCGTCGCGCGGCATTCGGCGACGGATGTTTCGTTCGAGGTCGAAGGGCGGCAGGAGAAAGTCCGGCGCGGTTTTCTGGATGTGACGGTGCAGGTGAATTCCGGCTACCAGTTGCGGCTCGTGGGCGCGCATTTGAAATCGAAACTGCCAACGCCGGAAGGTGAGGCGTTGCTGCGGCGGTACGAGGCGCAGAAGCTCCGCGCGCATCTCGAAAAAATCATGGCCGACGATCCGGCGGTGAATCTGATGTGCTACGGCGATTTCAACGACACGAAGAACGAGCCGATGTTTTCCGAAGTCACCGGCGTGCGCGGTTCGGCGACTTACATGGCGGACCTTTGGGCGAAGGATTCGCTCGGCGACAAGTGGACTTACTATTGGAAAGTCTCCGACGAGTATTCGCGCATCGATTATCTCTTCGCGAGCCCCGCGCTGTTTCACGAAGTCGTGCGCGCGAAGAGCCAGGTCTATCGCTCGGAAGCGAACGACTGGTCCGACGCGAGCGATCATCGCGCGGTGTTCACATCCATCGTCCCGCTCAATAAATAGTGACTGCGCGCATCTGGACGGCATGGCTGGGACTGGCCGCGGCGGCTTTCGCGGGGAGCGCGGATGAAGACTGGCAGGCCGTGCTCGCGCTCGATGCCGGGCCGCAGACGGAGGCGCGCACCGCCTCCGAGCGGCAGGCAGCAGTCACGGCGCATCTCGCCGCGCAGGATCGCGCGCTGCGCACGTTCATCACCGCGCACGCGGGGGACGCGCGGGCCTTCGAGGCGCGGCTGCGCATGTCGCGGCTGCTGTCGATGCGCGGCGAAATTTTCAGCGACGAAAAAGCGCGCGCCGAAGCCGCGCGGATGCTCGATGCGCTGGAAAAAATGGCCGCGCCCGGGCAGCGCACCGAACTCGACTTCGCCCGCCTTTCACAAGCCATGCGGCGCATGAGCGCGCCGTCGTCCACGAACCGCGA
>JAYVRQ010000074.1:0-2522 GCA_043776145.1 Chthoniobacteraceae bacterium | reverse complement strand
ATTGGATCGATCCGCGCGCGCAGATTTCCCCGAGCGCAAAGATCGAAGGTGCGACGGCGATCGGCGCGCACGCCCGCATCGGCGACGGCGCGCAGTTGCGCGATTGCCTCGTCTGGGAAAACGCGGAAGTCGCGCCGGGTGCGGTGCTGGAGCGGTGCATCGTCACCGATGGTGCGCGTGCCGGGGGGACACATTGCGACCAAGACTTTGCCCGCAACTAGATAAGACATCGTGACATCCGTTGGCGGTTCACGTAATGCGTGTTCCACAATCTTCACTTAATTCATATATGCTGAACTTTACCGCGACTAAAACTTGTCTCGTCCTCGCCCTTTCCTTTGCGCTCGTTTCGCCGGGGATGGCCGCCAAGCCTTCCAAGGAAAAAGAACTCCCCATCGTCGCCGCGCCTCCAGGTGTGGCGATTGATTTTTACCAGGTGACCGCGACGCGCAAAAAAGGCGCACGCTTCGTCAATACGAAGATGCTGCCGAAGCTCGGCTACGTCTCCGGCGCGCCCGCGCTGCAAGTCGAGCGGCTGCGGTCGGTGAAAAAAATTCACACGACGGTCGCGAAGACAATCGAATCTGCGGACGGGAAAAAGCGCACGGTGTCGAACACGGTGCCCGCGATCGAAATGACGCTCGCGAACGCGGACGCAACGGCGTTCGCCGGGCTGATGGGAAAGTCGATCGGCCAGCGCCTCCTCATCGAAGCGCAAGGCACCGCGATCTACGCGCCGCTGGTGCGCGACTCGGTGCAGCGGACCACGCTGACTTTCACGGTCGCGGACGATGCGCAGCTCAACGATGTCTATCGCAAGCTTTCGCGCTTCGTGAAGAAGTAGCGCGCGATCAATCGACGAACGCGAACTCGTTCGTTTCGAGCAGCACCTGCGCGTATTTTTCCCACGCGCTCAGCGGTGCCGGGCCCGAAGGCTCGCCGGGTTGCGCGAGGAATTGCAGCGCGGCCTCGACTTCTGCGGGCTCGGCGCGGCGGGCGAAAATGCGCGCGTAAAGTTCCTGCACCTGCCCGGCTTCGGCGGGCGATTTTTGGAACTGCGGCGGTGCCACGAGCGCGCGCGCCTGCTCGATGACGAACGGGCTGTTCATCAAAAAAAGCGCCTGCTGCGGGACGGTGGTGACGAACCGCTGCGGACTCGTCGTGTCCGGGCTCGCGAAATCGAACGTGCGAAAGATGCCGGGGAGATTCTGGCGGTCGATGAAGCCATAAACGCTGCGCCGACGCGGAGAGGGCTGCGCGGTGATTTCCACCGGGCGTCCGCCGAGCGCGGGATCGAGCTGCCCGGCGACGCAAAGCAGCGAATCGCGCGTGGCCTCGAAGTCGAGTCGGCGGCGGTTCATGTGCGAGAGGAGACGGTTTTCGGGATCGGCGAGCGCGGCTTTCGGCTGCTCGTCGCTCGCCTGCTGATACGCGGCGGAGAGCAGGATGCGGCGATGCATTTTTTTCAGCGACCAGCCATCCCCGACGAAACGCGAGGCGAGCCAGTCGAGCAATTCGGGATGCGTGGGTGCGTCGCCGCGCACGCCGAAATCGCCGGGCGTGCGGACGAGCCCTTTTCCAAAATGATGAAGCCACACGCGATTCACCATGACGCGCGCGGTCAGCGGATTGTCCTTCGACGCGATGGCCTGCGCGAGTTCGAGCCGCCCGCTGCCCTGCGTGAAGGGCTGCGGGTTTCCCCGCGAAAGCACCGCGATGAACTGCCTGCGCACCGCCTCGCCAGGCACGCCCGGATTGCCGCGCTTGAAAACGCGGGGCTCGACGAGCGGCCCGTCCGCCATCGCCATCGCACGCGGCGCGGCGAGCGGGCCGGCGTTGAGAGCGTCGATCTTGTTCAGCAGTTCGCGTGAATGGTCGCGGTCCTCACGGCTGAGCAGGTTTTTCAAATCCTCGCGTGACAGTGGCGGGAGCACGACGGAGAAGCCCGTGACCGTGCTCACCGTCATCGCCAGTTCACCGCATTTCTCGGCGATGAAAGCAGCGACGGCGGCTTCGAGCTTCGCGCGCTCGGCGCGGTACGCGGCATCCGTTTGCGGATCGGTGTCGGCGGGCAGCAGCGGCAGTTCCTTCGGCTCGACCGACGACGCGAAGACGCCGTAGAGCGCGTAATAATCCTTCTGCGAAATGGGATCGAATTTGTGATCGTGGCAGCGCGCGCAGGCGACGGTGAGGCCCATCGTGCCGCGCGCGATTACGTCGATGCGGTCGTCGATGATCTCGTGCTGATTGTTCAGGAAACGCCGTCCGAGTGTGAGAAATCCGAGCGCCGCGAGCGGGCGCGTGTCGTCGGGCTTCGCGAGGCGGTCCGCGGCGATTTGCCGGATGAGAAACTGATCATAAGGCAGGTCGTCGTTCAGCGACTTGATGACCCAATCACGATACGTGTAGGCAAAACCGTAGCGGCGTTCCTCGGTGAAAACGTAACCCTTTGTGTCCGCGTACCGCGCGACATCGAGCCAGTAGCGTCCCCAGCGTTCGCCGTATCGCGGCGAGGCGAGCAG
>JAYVRQ010000073.1:0-8310 GCA_043776145.1 Chthoniobacteraceae bacterium | reverse complement strand
GCGAGCGCGGCGCGGAAGCAGGTTTCGTCGGGATTTGGCGCGGGCGCGAAAAGCGGGGCGGGTTCGGCGGCGGCGCGCTCGATGGCGTGATTGTGACCGGCGCGGCGGCGGAGCGTGTCGATGGCGAGATTGTGCGCGAGGCGGAGCAGCCACGCGCGCGGTTCGCGGACGGCGAGGAGTTGATCGGGGCGCGAAGCGAGTTTCAGGAAAAGCTCCTGCAACACGTCGCGCGTGTCCGCCTCGCTGCGCGTGAGATTTAGCACGAAGCCGAAAATGGACGCGGTGTGTTCATCGTAAAGCTGGCGCAGGTCGGGGGACATTTTCGAGAAGACGAACCGGGGCCGGGGATTTGTCTAAAGTTGTGGCGGATCGTTTTCCAAGACTGTGATGATCGCGGAAGTGAGCGCCGCGCGGGCGGGGGCGAGACCTCGGACGAAGCGCGCGAACGGGAGAATGCGCGCGGGATTTCGCGCGAGGAAGGCGAGGAGCGCGGCGATGCGCGGGCGCTGGCGGGCGAGGTCGTAGTTGGTCGTGAGCGGGACGGGGATTTGCGCGGAGGCGGTGTCGCTGATCGCGCGGAGCGAGAGCATGGGAATGCCTCGCTCGGCGCAGACGCGGGCGATGGCGCTGGTTTCCATATCGACGGCGTGTGCGCCGGTGGCGCTGGCAAGCGCGGCTTTTTGCGCGGGCGTTTCGGAGGCGGCTGCTTGTGTGGTGAGGATTCCGCGGCGGGCGGGGCTGCGCGCGAGCAGTTCGGGCGCGGTGAAATTCGTGGCGAGGAAAAGCTCGCCGTGCGCGAGCGCGGGATCGAGTGCGCCCGCATAGCCCGCGCTGAGCAGCCAGCGCGGGCGATGTTCGGCGAGCAGCGCGCGCACGCATTTTTCCGCCGCGTCGGTGCCGATGCCGGTGTGCGCGAGGAGCACTTCGCGTCCGGCGATTTCTCCACGCAGCCATCCTTGTGCGCGGGACGATGCGGCGGAGCGAAACGCGCGGCGCAAGTCATGGCTCTCGTGCGGGACGGCGAAGGTGAGGGCGATCATGCGGGACAGGGAGCGGAGATTAAGCAGTTGAATTGGCGGAACGCGCGGCGCAGCCGCAATCTTAAAGGGTCTTATGTAGCTGAGAGAGGATGAAGCGGTGCAAATTGCTTCATCTCAATGAAAACAATGGCGCGGGCGGCAAGAAGCGCCGGGGTCGGTCAATCCGTCGGGAGCTTTTGCAAACCTTCCATGAAGGTCGTCTTCGCCGCGGTCTTGTGTACAAAGCGCGGATGCTTTTCCGCTTCGCCTCAGCCATGCTCGTGTCCGCGACGATTCCCATGCTCCACGCCGAACCTTTGCAATATCCCGAAACCAAAAAAGGTGAAGTCGTGGAAACCTATCACGGCACGCGGATCGCCGATCCTTATCGCTGGCTGGAGGATGATAATTCGGCGGAGACGAAGGCCTGGGTGGAGGCTCAGAACAAGGTCACGTTTGGTTTTCTCGAAGGCATTCCGGAGCGGGAGAAAATCCGCGCGCGGCTGACGGAGCTTTGGAATTATGAGCGGTTCACGGTGCCTTACCAAGAGGGTGGGCGTTATTTTTTCCGGCGGAATGGCGGGCTGCAAAATCAGAGCGTGCTGTATGTCGCGGATGCGCTGGAGGCGGAGCCGCGCGTGTTGCTCGATCCGAATGCGCTTTCGCAAGATGGCACGGTGGCGCTCGATGGTTACAGCGTGAGCGATGATGGGAAGCTGATGGCTTACGGGCTGGCGAAGGCGGGGTCGGATTGGGAGGAGTGGCGCGTGCGCGAGGTGGCGACGGGGAAGGATCGCGAGGACAAGCTGGAGTGGGTGAAATTTTCCGGTGCGTCGTGGGCGAAGGATGGGAGCGGCTTTTATTACAGCCGCTTCGATGCGCCGAAGGAGGGCGCGGCGCTGACGGGGCTGAACGAATTTCAGAAACTTTACTTTCACAAAATCGGGACGCCGCAGAGCGACGATGCGCTGATCTACGAGCGGCGCGATCACAAGGAGTGGGGCTTTCACGGGCATGTGACCGAGGACGGACGCTGGCTGATCGTGACGATCACCGAGGGGACCGATCCGAAGAATCGCGTGTATTACCGCGACCTCACGAAACCAGACGCCGCGATCGTGCCGCTGCTCGATGACTTCGATGCCGACTACACGTTTATCGGGAACGACGGGGCCGTGTTCTATTTCCGCACCGATCTCGAAGCGCCGCTCGGTCGGCTAATCGCGCTGGATGTGACGAAACCCGCGCGTCCGAACTGGCGCGAAGTCATCCCGCAAAGCGCCGACTCGCTCAAGGACGTGAGTTTCGTGAACGACCAGTTCGTCTGCGAATATCTGCACGACGCGCACAGCCGCGTGAGCGTCCTCGCGTGGGATGGAAAAACGCCGCGCGCGAATCTGGTGCGCGACATCGGACTGCCGGGAATCGGCTCTGCGTCAGGCTTTGGCGGCAAACGCGCGGACACGGAGACGTTCTATTCCTTTACCGGCTATACCACGCCGACGACGATCTACCGGCTCGATCTTACGACGGGTAAGAGCACGGTCTTTCGCCAGCCAAAGGTCGCCTTCGATCCCGCGGCGTATGAAACGAAGCAGGTCTTTTTTCGCAGCAAAGACGGCACGCGCGTCCCGATGTTCATCACGCACAAACGCGGGCTGAAGCTCGACGGCACGAATCCGACGCTGCTCTACGGCTACGGCGGATTCGACATTTCGCTCACACCCGGCTTTGAAATCCCGTCGCTCGTCTGGATGGAAATGGGCGGCGTCTATGCCGTGCCGAATCTGCGCGGCGGCGGCGAGTACGGCACCGCGTGGCATCTCGCGGGCATCAAAGCGAAGAAGCAAAACGTCTTCGACGATTTCATCGCTGCCGCCGAATGGCTCATCGAAAACAAATACACGTCGCCCACGAAGCTCGCCATCCGCGGCCACAGCAACGGCGGCCTGCTCGTCGGCGCGTGCCTGACGCAGCGCCCCGAACTCTTCGCCGCCGCGCTCCCCGGAGTCGGCGTGCTCGACATGCTGCGCTTTCACAAATTCACGATCGGCTGGGCGTGGACGAGCGACTACGGCAGCAGCGACAACGCCGACGATTTTAAAACGCTGCTCGCCTACTCACCACTGCACCTCATGAAACCCGGCACGCGCTACCCCGCGACGATGGTCACCACCGCCGATCACGACGACCGCGTGGTGCCCGCGCACAGCTTCAAATTCGCCGCGCAACTTCAAGCCGACCAAGCGCCCGACGGCCCGCCCGTTCTCATCCGCATCGAAACCAAAGCCGGCCACGGCAGCGGCAAACCCATCGCCAAAGTCATCGACGAACACGCCGACGAATGGGCCTTCCTCGTGCGCGCACTCGGGACTTCCAGCGGGCGTTGAATTTTGAAAACGCAGAGACGCAGAGATCGCAGAGATCGTAGAGGAAGACTCCGATTCAAAACCTCTGCGTTCTCTGCGTCCTCTGCGCCTCTGCGTTTCTAAAATAATCGCCGCAGCATCAAACTGAGCCATCACATGAAATACACTTACGAAGAACTCGCCAAAATGATCGACCACTCGCTCCTGCATCCGACGATGACGGATCGCGACTTGGAAGAAGGCTGCCTGCTCGCCGCGAAATACGGCGCGGCCTCGGTCTGCATCAAGCCCTACGCCGTGAAACGCGCCGCCGAATTGCTCGCGGGCAGCGGCGTCTTCGTCGGCGCGGTCATCGGATTTCCGCATGGAAATTCCTGCACCGAATCGAAGCGATACGAAACCGAACTCGCCTGCCGCGACGGCGCGGTGGAGATCGACATGGTTATCAATCTCGGCAAGGCGCTGGGCGGCGATTGGGAATACGTCGAGCGCGATGTGCGGGCCGTGTGCGACGAGGCGCACCGGCACGGCGCGAAGGTGAAGGTGATTTTTGAAAACGACTATCTGACCGGCGGCGGCGCGGGTCTCGACAGCGATGATTTCAAAAGAAAACTCTGCCAGCTCTGCGAGCGCGCCGGAGCGGATTGGGTGAAAACTTCGAGCGGCTACGGCTTCGTGAAGCAGCCCGACGGCAGCTACAATTACAAGGGCGCGACCGAGCACGACCTCGCGCTGATGCGAGCGAGCGTCTCCGCGAAAGTGCAGGTGAAAGCCGCGGGCGGCGTGCGCGATCTCGACGGTCTCATCAAAGTCCGCGACCTCGGCGCGACCCGCTGTGGCGCGACGGCGACGGCGGCGATGATGGACGAATACCGCCGCCGCGAAGCCGCCGGAAAGGCGGACGAAAAAGCGGGGACGATCGGAGCGGGGGGCTACTGATCGCAAGAGTAGTCCGCGACTTTAGGACACTCCCGGAAACTCCCGAACGCGACGTGGCTTGCCGCTCCTGCGGCAAGAGGGAAAGGTGGAAGGACAGGTCGCGCTCCCGCCGCCGTTCCCGCTCGCCGCAGGAGCCGCAAGCCACGTCGCGTTCGGGTTTCCGGGAGTCCCCAGTTGGCGCGGCGTTGGTAATCAGCACACGCGTCGAGTCATCGAACACCGTGCCGACTAAAGTCGCGGACTACTTAATACAACATCGACTCTTCCGGCGGGCTGGACTTCTCGACTTTGGTCGCCTTCAGCACGGCGGTGCGGCGTCCGCTTTCGGTGGGGAAAGTCGCGGTGCCGGTGATTTTGATCCAAGTCATCTCGGGAAAGTCCGGGAGCTTTTCCACTTCCACCAAGGTTGCCACCGGACGTGCGTCGGCGGCGCAGCAGGTCATAAACATGCGGACGGCCTTGAAGCGTTTGTTTTCGCCGTTGGATGATTTGTCCGGCATAAGCTGGCCGACGAGTTCGACCGTCTTTCCCTCGAAATCCCCGCGCAGCGTCGTGTCTTGCGCGGCGTACAGAAGATCGAGCACTTCGGCGACGATGTGGCCCTCGGGCGTGCGCTGGAGATAGTCGCCCGGCGATGGCTCGGGCTGCGCCGCGGGCGGCGTAGTGCCCGCATCCTTTGTGGGAAGCGGACTTTCGACCGGCTGGCTGATCGCCTCCCGCATCGGCGCGGCACCGAGCGCGCTCGCGTCGGTGATGATTCCGCGATTCTCGATCGCCGCTTTTCCAAAAGCATCCGGCGAGAAAAACGCGGACACGCTGATGGGCAGCAGCAGGATGAGAAACGTGAGCACTTTCCCCGAAGCCATCCGCGACATCGGGTGGCCGCATTCCGCCGCGCTGCAACATTGCGCGTCCGCGGATTGAAAGACGAACACCGCCGCCATCGCGCCAAGCACCACGCCGGCAACGAGCACGTATGGGCGGAAGGCGGGGATGAGGAACGCGGCGATGCGCCCGCTGAAATAGAAATAGAGTAGCACGGAACTCCACGCGGCGAGCGTGGCGCACGGGAGCCAGCGGGAGAAAAGTTTGTTCATCATGGGGCGGAGCGTAGTCGGCGGGGCGCGCGACGACAAACGGAACCTTGGAATTTTGAAACGCAAAGAACGCAAAGCTGGGTGGATTTGTTTCGTGAACTTTGCGGCCTTTGCGGTTCATCACTCTGCTCCTGCTCATTTTGAAAACCATCCTGCTCGCGCTAGCCATCGCTCTTTCATCCGCCCACGCCGCGCCGAACAGCGATCCGTATCCGACGCCGCCAAGCAAGAAAGGGCTCCAAGTCCAGATGGTCGATGATGCGCTCGCTCTCGGGATCAAACACGCGGGGCTGAACTGCCATCTCGCGAGTTTCGTCGATCTCGCGGAACAGCCGGACAGTTTGAAATGGTCGCTGGACGGGCAGGATTATTTTTTCAAAAAGCGCCGCCTCGATCGACTCGACGCCAGCGTGAAGCCGCTCTCCGACGCGGGCGTGCTCGTGAGCCTGATTCTGCTCAATTACGAAAATCACAACGAGGCGCTCGATGCGATTTTCATGCACCCGAAATACGATCGCGCTGCCAACACGAATCACATGAGCGCCTTCAACACCGTGACGCCCGATGGCGCGCGGCATCTGCGCGCGGTGGCCGCGTTTCTCGCGGAGCGATACAGCGCGGCGGATGCGGCGCATGGGCGCGTGTGGAATTACATCGTCGGCAACGAAGTGAACTCGCACTGGTGGTGGAACAATCAGGGCTCCGCGACGACGGAGGAAATCGCGTCCGACTACGAGCGCGCCGTGCGCGTCGTGCATGATGCAGTGCGGATTTCGTCGAAAAATGCGCGCGTGTTTCTGTCATTCGAGCACCACTGGGGAATCCGCTACCCGCCCGGCGCGCCCGATCAATCCAGCCCCGGCCGCGATCTGCTCGCGCACTTCGCAAGGTTCGCCCGCGAGCGCGGCGACTTCGGCTGGCACCTCGCTTTTCACCCATACCCCGAAGACCTCGGCGAGCCGTGTTTTTGGAAAGACAAGTCGGCGACCTCCGACGACGACTCCCCGCGCATCACTTTCAAAAATCTCGAAAACCTCACGCGCCATTTGCAAAGGCCCGAGCTGCTTTTCAACGACCAGTCACGGCGCGTCATCCTCTCCGAGCAAGGCTTTCACTGCCCCGAGCGTCCCGAAGGCGAGCGCGATCAGGCCGCCGCGTATTGCGCTGCGTATTGGAAAGTGGCGCATCTCGATGGCATCGACGCCTTCATCCTGCACCGCCACGTCGATCACGCGCATGAAGGTCTGAACCTCGGCCTTTGGACTCACAAACCCGACACCATCTCGACTCCCGATCGTCACCGGCAAATGTACGATCTCTTCCGAGTCGCCGACACGCCGGAATGGGAAGCCGCGTTCCGCTTCGCGCTGCCTGTCGTGGGCATCGAAAAGTGGGAGGATTTACTCCCGAAATAATCACGCAAAGGCGCAAAGGAGTGGGCACGCTCTTCCCCACTTTGCGGCTTTGCCCCTTTGCGTGAGAATTTTTCCGCCGATCCGTCAGCGTTGTTCCGCCGCGAGAAAGCTCACCGGCTTCTCGTAAATCGCGAGCACGATGCAGCCGGCCTCGCTCACGACGCTGTGCTGTGTGCCCGGCGGATTGATGATGAGCGTGCCTGCTGTGGCCGTGCTGTTTTGATCCCGCTGCGTGCCGGCGAGGACAATGATGTGCTCGTAGCCGGTGTGCGCGTGCGCGGGCACTTTGCCATCCTTGCGAAAGCGGATGAGCGCGGCCGTCGGGCCGGTGATGCCGTCGCCGTAGAGCCGGTGGATTTCGACGCCGTCTTGAAACGGCTGCCAGGGGATTTCGTCGGGGTGCGCCGCGACGCGGAAGAGGTCGGTGATTTCGATGCGGGGATATTGGGGGAGCGGGTCGGGTTCCACAAAAAGATTTTCGCGCGCGCAGTATAATCGCGCGGCGTGCGATGGAAAGTCGGCGCGTTTTTTACGAAATGGCCGCGATGAATGCCGCCGAATCCGCGACCGCGCCGAAGACGCCGCCCTGCATTTTGATCATCTTCAGCGCGGCGAGGTAGTTCCCGTAATCGGTCGCGCCGGTGCAGTCGGAAAGCATCAGGCATTCGTAGCCGCGGTCGTTGGCCTCGCGCATCGTGGTGTGAACGCAGACATCCGTCGTGATGCCCGCGAGCACGAGGTTCGCGATGCCTTTGCGCCGCAGCAGCATGTCGAGATCGGTGGCGTAAAAGGAACCCTTCCCCGGCTTGTCGATGATCGCCTCGCCGGGCAATGGGTATAACTCGGGAATGATGTCCCACCCCGGCTCGCCGCGCGTGAGGATACGCCCGCACGGTCCCGCGTCGCCGATGCCCGCGCCGATGCGCTGCGAGCGCCAGAGCTTGTTTGCGGGCAGATCGGAAAGATCGGGCCGGTGCCCCTCGCGCGTGTGCATGACATGGTAGCCCAGCTTTCGCGCTGCCGCGAAGACGCGCTGGATCGGCTCGATGGGTGCGCGCGTTAGCGATAAGTCATAACCCATTTTATCGACATATCCGCCCGGCCCGCAGAAATCCGTCTGCATATCTATCACTAGAAACGCGGTGTTCTTCGGGCGCAGATCGCCGTTGTAAGGCCAGGGATACGGATCAGCTTCGACGTGGCGGGTAGTCATCGTTTTGATTGCCGGTGAAGGCGCTGCCCGAGCTTTGAACCCATGAAAACAAAGTCAGGCAGCGCCGAACACCAAACTAAAGTGGCAGTTTAGAAAAACACCGAAATGCCGCCGTGGAACTGATACAAATTCCGCGAAGTGCCGCTGCCGAGCGCTTGATTGCCATCAAGCAGTCCCTCGTTGTCGAGATGGTAGTATTGGAAGCTCGTGTAAGCGGTCCAGTTGCCATAGCCCTTCGGCACGAAGGTCAGCGGCGTG
>JAYVRQ010000072.1:0-2534 GCA_043776145.1 Chthoniobacteraceae bacterium | reverse complement strand
TCGGGCGCTTCGCTGGCGGAAATGGCACGCTGGATATTAACAACGGCGCGTTTAACCAGACCAATGCGAGCAACATGTTGATCGTCGGCGAGGAAGGGCTGGGCACGCTCAAGGTTTCTGGCAATGGCGCAGTGGCCGTGTCAGGCGGTCTGAACCTCGGCGCTTTGGCGACGGGCAACGGCACCGTTGACCAAACCGGCGGCACCGTCTCCGTGGCGAATGTCCTCGACCTCCAAGGTACCGGCACGGGCGTCTATAAGCTCGACGGCGGCACCCTCAAGGTGGACGGCAACGTCGAAGCCAGCAACGGCACCTTCACTTTCACTGGCGGCGTCCTCACTCGCTCGAACGCGGGCACCATCAGCTACCTCGGCAACCTCACGATCGGGCAGAACGACGCCACGTTGAAACTCGACGCCGACAAGCTTTTCGCTGTCTCGGGCATCCTTGATGTCAGCACCGGCGTCACGTTCGATGTCACCGGGCAGGCTCTTCCAGCCATCGGAGTGGTCGTCCAGAGCGGCAGCATTCCGCTCGGTTCGGATGCCAGCATCCTTGGCTCGTTCAGTCCCGCGACCTCGACCGTTCTGGGTCTCGGCAACCCGGCCGGAGCGACCTTTATCTCCGAAATCGACGGCGAGACCTCGAACTTCAATCCGTTCACCCAGAGCGTTTATTGGGTGCAGGAGAATGCCGGGAACGTGACCCTGAATTACAGCATCGTCCCAGAGCCATCGGCGATCCTGAGCCTCCTCGGCGGAATCGCCACGCTCGTCACCTTCCAGCGCCGCCGCCGCGCGTAAGATACGGGACATCCAGTTTGTTTGATCGAGCGCCGCTCCGGGAGTCCGGGGCGGCGCTTTTTTCGGGCTGCTCGTGCTCGTAATCGTCCTCGAAATCCTTCACCTTCCGAGGACGAGCACGAGTTCCCGCACTGGCACCGCCCCTGCTAAGTAGTTTTCCGAATGCACTTCGACCGCCGGATTTACCAATCGCGAACCGCCCGGCCTCCCCGGACGGCCCTTCTTTCCCCGGCGAAAAACCGCTTTACGCCCGCCGCGGACTGGCCTATACCGAGCGCCGAATGACAAAGACGAACCGCCTTTTGCCATGCCTGCTGGGTTTCCTCGCCTGCGCGGGAGCCTTGCAAGCACAGACGAACAGCATCTACAGCAGCAGCGAAGATTTCGACCGCTTCGCCCGCAAGCTGCGCGAAACCGCCATCTCCTCGCTGGAGCCCCGCGTGTTCGTTCCCACCACCTCCGGGATGCGCCCCATTGCGGGACGCTATCCGTGGAAGACCAGCATCGTCACGACCGTCTTTTGGGCGGGCGAAAGCGCCGGCATGAACAACCCGGTGCATAACCGTTCCAGTTCGTGGGACGTGGACTGGGCCTACAATTTCGGCGGTTACGACAACCCGGATCCGGCCCAGCGGCGCAACTACATGCCCATCGCCTTCATCCCGAGGGAAAATCCGTTCTACGTGGCGCTGCCCTACAATGACATCTCCGGCGGCCACCACAAGGCCGAGGCGCAGACGGTGATCCCGTGGTTCCGGCAGGCTTTCGAGCGCGACGGGCAGAGCGTCTGCCACAACCGCTGGCTTGCCATCCGCAAAGGCAACCGCGTCTGCTACGCGCAATGGAGCGATTGCGGGCCGTTCCGCACGGATCACTGGCAGTATGTTTTTGGAAACGAAACGCCAAAGCCGAACCTCAACCAGGGCGCGGGACTGGATGTTTCGCCATCGGTTCGCGATTACCTCGGCCTCGGGCCGATGGATGTGACGGACTGGAAATTCGTCGAGGCGCGCGACGTGCCCAACGGCCCATGGGCGCACATCGGATCGAACAACACCGTCGCCCAACTCCGCGGACGCAACATGTCCTCGGTCGTGAACGCCGCGCCGCTTCCACCGCAAAAGGCGGTGAAGGGGAAATACGCCGCCGCGCCGGAGTTGCCGACGGTCATTACGCGGTAGTGGGGAAAGTAAGCAGTTAAAAGTAGTCAGTAGTCAGAAAGTCATCGCGCGAGACTTCTGACTTTTTACTTCTGACTTCCGGCTTCTTACTTCCCGCCAAATGCCCCTCCTCGCCGCCGACGCCACCGCCCTCCTCCGCCGCGCGCACGCGCAAAATCGACTCGCGCACGCCTACTTCATCAGTGGCGCTCCCGGCTCGGGAAAGCGGGACGTGGCGCGCGAACTCTGCGCGCTGCTGCATGGCGCGAGCGCGGATCCGTTTGCCAACGGCGATGTCCATCTCGTCCAGCCGGAGTCCCGATCGCGCCGCATCGTGATCGAACAAATCCGCGACCTCGAACGCGAGCTGCACCTGCGCTCAATGTTTGGCGCGCGGAAAATCGGCGTGCTCATCGACGCCGACCGGCTGCAACTCCAGGCCGCGAACGCCTTTCTCAAAACGCTCGAGGAACCGCCGAACAACTCCCTGCTTCTCCTGCTCAGCGCGCTCCCCGAGCAACTCCCCGACACGATCCTGAGCCGTTGCATTGAGGTGCAATTAAAAGCCACC
>JAYVRQ010000071.1:0-8367 GCA_043776145.1 Chthoniobacteraceae bacterium | reverse complement strand
GCTGGTCGCGGGGAAGCTCGATGCGGCGGCGAAGGCGCTGGATGAACTCGAAACGCGCAAGCCGCCGCAGCCGCTGCTGAACTGGATCACGCTGCATCGCGGGCTCGCACTGCTGCTCGCGGGGAAGGAGGCGGATGCGCGGACGATTTTCGCGGCGGTCGAGGAGCGCGGTGCGTATTCGCACGATCCGGCGGAGGAAAAGATGTCGGCGTTTTTCACGGACACGGCGCATCAACTCGCGGGGGCGTTCAGCGTGCAGGCGTCGGTGGCGAGCAAGTACGAGAAGTCGAATTATCAGGCGATTGCGCTGCTGCTCTACGCGCTGAAGGACTGGCAGATGGGCAAGTTCGACGAGGCGGGGCCGCTGTTCCGGCAGTTCCATTCGAGTTCGCCGGAAGCGCCGTATAACTGGATCGGCGACTACCGCGATTTCGCGACGCAATACATCGACGCCTTCGCCGGTTATCGCGAGGTCTCGACGAAACTGCGCGCGGCGAATTCGCTCAAGGAACGCAAGGAGGCGGTGGCGGCGGCGAAGGAGG
This sequence comes from Chthoniobacteraceae bacterium, assembly GCA_043776145.1. Taxonomy (GTDB): domain Bacteria; phylum Verrucomicrobiota; class Verrucomicrobiia; order Chthoniobacterales; family Chthoniobacteraceae; genus JANLQB01. Next base: position 7,825 of record JAYVRQ010000071.1, on the reverse strand, counting down.
TGCGCGAGAAGATTCAGGAGAAGGGCCGGCTCGCGGCGATTCTCGATGAGACGATTGCGACGGTCGAGGCGGGCATCGCGACGCAGGAAAAAGAGGAGACGGAAAAAAAGGCGGCGCAGGAAATCGAGGATGCGAAGGCGCTGGAGGCGATGCGGACGCAGACCGCCGGGCTTTTGCAGCAGCTCAAATTTACCGAGGCGCGCATCATCGCAGGCGCGACTTCTGTGAAAGGCGGCAAGGCGAAGAGCGAACAGACGGGGCTCGTGAAGTGGACGGATGCGCTGGCGAAATTCAAAGCGGCGCTGGTCGCCGACATCAATGCGTCTGCAGCGGCCCCGTACGCGCAGCCGATCAAGCGCAAGAACGGCGCGGCGGTGCCCGGCTCGGCGTCACGCGCGAACGACATCGGCGTCGAGGTGCATACGCCCTTCGGCAACACGCCGCTGATGTGGACCGACGTGTCGCTCGAAACGATTTACAATATGGCCCGCTATTTCATCGCCCGCCCCGGCCTCGCCACGGATGCCAAAGCCGAGCGGCAATGGCAGTGCGGTGCGTTCGCGATTTTCGCCGGGAAAAAAACCGACGGGCGCGTGCTGCTCAACGCCGCCGCGGAGGCGAAGGCGGAATACAAGGGCGATCTGCCGCTGTTCCTGGGATTCGCGGACGCACCCTAACGGGGTTGGAACTTCCCCGCCGCCGTCAGGGCTTGCGCGGGAGCTTGTCCCGCGATTTCAAGAGCATCGTTTTCTCCTGCGGCAGCAGCGTTCCGCTTTGCGCGAGATCGAGAAACTCGCGCGCTTCGTCCTTGTCTTTTGCGGCGAGAATAATGCCGTAGGTCAGCGAAGTCGCCGGGAGGCGGAGTTCCTTTTGGGGGAGCGCCTGCATGGCCTTGAGCGCCATATCGGTCTTCCCTTTCAAGTGCATCGCCAGCGAATACGTCGCCGTGAACTCGGAGTTCAACGGATCGGCAGTGTGAATTTCGTTCGCCAGCATGTGGGCGCGCTCCGGCTCCATGTTCAGAATCAGCAGCGCGTAGGCGACGTTGTTTTTAGTGTTCAAATTCTGCGGCTCGAGCTCGAGCATCCGGTTGAAGACGCTGAGCAGTTCGCGGGTGTTTCCCTCCGCCGTGTATTTTTGCAGCAACCTTTGCAGGGCCATCATCGGATCGTTGCGACCGCGGGCGATGACCCAGAGCAGATTGATATATTCCTCGTCCCACTTCCACGCTCCGGCGAAACGCGCGAGGGCGCTGAGGGCGTCGCGGCGCTCGCCGGCAAGCGTCACCGCGGCGCTCCAATGGCTGTGGGAACCGGCTTCGTCCCCCTCTTCGCGCGTCACGCGGGCGACGAGAGCTTCGCGTTGAAATTCCAGCTCGCCCCATTTCTGGAATTTGAGCAGCGCCTTGAGTTTGCCCCAATTCGCCTGGAGCGCATGGGCCTCCGCAACCGTCACACACACTGGCACGCGCTCGACGCGGTCGCTTGGCAGTTCCCCGGTCCATTTCAACACGAGCGGAGCGAGGCCGTTGTTGTTCAGCCAAGAGAGCAACGTCACGAGATCGTCATCCTTCTGCGGCAAATCCGCGCCCAACTGCCCGATGAACCAAAAATACTCATGCCGCCGCAACATGCCGAGAATCTTGAGCGTGAGCATCCGGTCCTCGAAAGCTCCGTCGGCCCCGGTCATCAGATCCCGCGCGAATCTCAGCGCCGTGTTCGGATCGCCATTGGCGAGCGAGGATTGAATGAGAATGCGCAGCGCGCTGCGCCGGACCTTTGGCGACTCCGCGAGCTGCTCGACCGTGGCGGCGGCGGCCTTGCGCACCTCCGGCAGCGGCGAGCCGAGTTGCACGGCGGCGAGTTGCAATTGGAGGGCTTCATTTTTCGGGTCCAACTGCGCAGCAGCGGCCACATGCTCGTACACCTGCGAAGTCTGCCCCGAGAGCGCCGCGAGCCTCCCCGCCAGTTCGTGGTATGCGGAGGTGTTTTTCCCCGCCGCGTCCATCTCGGAAAACGCCTCGCGCGCGCTGGCCGCATCGCGGAACCGGAGCGCCGTTTCCGCCCATTGCAGGTAATTTTCCGCCACGCCCGGCTGCAACTTCGCGATGGCCTTCCGCCAAGTGATCGCCTCCTTGGTTTGGACGGCCTCCGCCATTTCCGCCATCAGCTTGTTTGCGGCCAAATCCTTCTCATTAAACCTAAGCGCGTTTTTGGCGGCGAGCGCCGCCTGGAAGTAATCCTTCTTCTCCGCAAACTCGCGCGCCGCAGTCATCGCTCGCTGCTTGGCCACAATCCGGTATCCAAAATACCCCGCGCCGCCGACCACCCCGAGCACGGCGAGCGCGACCACCACGCGGAAAATGTATTTGCGAATCCGCCGGTCGCGCCGCTGGCCGGTCGCGCCGCCGCGGGTGCTGGAAGAGGATGAGCGTCGGGTTCTTTTTGATTCAGGCATGGTGTGAGGAAGTTGCCCGCGGGTGTGCGGCGCATGGGTTCCCTGGTTATCAAGAAACCCGGCGGCCACATTCGAGGGGGTGCCGACAAAGTCGTCGGCGTGCCCGCGGGGCTGGGAAACTGGACGAGGGGGAAAGCGCGCGCAAGCGGCAATCTCGGGTCAATTTTTCCCCGCGGAAGTGCGACTCAATCGCCGTCGCGCGTGGCGAGCAGGTCGCACAGGCCGCGCTTTCCCGCTGCTTCGACGAAATCCCAAAACGCGCGGCCTTCCGCTTCCCACGCGCGTTCGCGGGCGGCAGCGAGGGCTTGCGCGACGTTCATCCCGCAGCGGTAGAGCAGCGCGAATGCGGCTTTGATTTCCGCGCGCTGCGCCGCATCGAGCCCGGCGCGGCGCAGGCCGACGACGTTGAGACCCGCGACGCCGTTTCGCTCCGCGGCCATCGTGAAGGGCGGGATGTCTTTGCTGAACGCCGATGCGCCCTGGCAGATGGCGAGCCGCCCGACGCGCATGTGCTGGTGGAAGACGCAGCCGCCTCCGATGAAGACGCGATCCTCAACCGCGACGTGTCCGCCGAGCATCGAGCCGTTCGCGATGATGACGTGGTCGCCGAGCCGCGCATTGTGCCCGAGATGCGCGCCGGCCATGAGGAAGCAATAATCGCCGACGACGGTGGCGCTGCCTTCAGCAGTGCCGCGATGGATCGTCGCGTATTCGCGGATGCGGTTGTCGCTGCCGATGCGAACCTCGCTTTTCACCGTCGCTTTGAACGCGAAATCCTGCGGATCGGCTCCGATGACCGCGCCGTATCCGATCGTGTTGCGTTCGCCCATGACGACGTGCGCGCCGATGATCGCGTGCGCCTGGATCACGCAGCCCGCTCCGATGCGCGCCGCGCCTTCGATGACGGCGTACGGGCCGACTTCCACATCATCGGCAAGGATGGCGTCGGGATGGATGACGGCGGTGGGATGCTTCACGGTGCGTGCGATTTCACTGCATCCATCCCGCTTCCGCGAAGCTGAAATACGGCAGCCGTCCAGGGAGCGGCGCGCCGATGATGACGTGATCGGCAAAGACGATTTGGAGGAGCGTCGCGGCTTCGATGATTTTGCGCGTCAGGCGGCGGTCGGCGTCGCTCGGCGCGGGGTCGCCGGAGGGATGATTATGAACGAGCACGAACGCGAACGCCGCGTGGAGGATCGCGGGGCGCAGGATTTCGCGCGGGTGCGCGGTCGTTTCGTTGAGCGAGCCGAGGGAGATTTCCTCGACGCGAATGAGGTGGCTTTTCGTATCGAGCAGGATGATGCGCAGCGACTCGCGTTCGAGCGTGCGCATCTCCGCGCCGAGCAGCGCGTAGATCAGCGCCGGCTTGTCCATCGGCTGCGCGGAGATCGTCTCGAAAGCGAGCCGCTGCCCGAGTCCGAACGCCGCCGCGAGCTGCACGGCTTTCGCGAGGCCAATGCCTTTCACCTTCGCGAGTTCGGCCACGCTGCATCGCGCGAGCGCGGCGAGCGATCCGTATTTCACGAGAATCTGGCGCGCGAGTTCCACCGCGTTCACGCCCTTCATGCCGACGCGCAGCAGGATCGCGATGAGTTCCGCCTCGCTGAGCGCGCCCGCTCCCTGCCGCGCGAGTTTTTCCCGAGGACGATCGCCCTCCGGCAGTTCGTGGATGGTGAGCGAACTCACTCAGACCGCCTGGGCTGCGCCGAACGGCGCGATCATGCCATCGAGCGCCGTAACGAGATTCGCGAGCGCGTCGCGATACTTGTTCGCCGGCACGATTTCCAAATGCGCCTGCGCCTCGCGGAGCATTTTGCGTCCGGTGGCGACCGCCGACTTGATCGCACCAGCTTCGACGGCGCGTTCCACCAAAAGCATCATGTCCGCGTCGTCGCCATTCAGGATGATTTCGCTGAGGCGATGCCGCTCGGCTTCGTCGCTTTGCTGGAGGAGATGCAGCACCGGGAGCGTGAGCTTACCCTTGCGCAAGTCGCTTCCCAGCGTTTTGCCGACCTTCTCCTCATCCCCCGCGAGATCCACGCAGTCGTCGTAAATCTGATACGCCGTCCCGAGTCGCAGCCCGAAAGATTTCAGCGCGCTGATGACATCGGGCGAAGCCTCATTGATGAACGCGCCGAGTTCCGTCGCCGCGGCGAAAAGCGCGGCGGTCTTCATCTCGATGATCTTGTAGTAATCCGGGACGCTCAGCTTGAGGTCGAAACGCCGCTGCGTCTGGATGATCTCCCCGCTGCAAACATCCGACGCCGCGTGCGCGATGCGGCGGCTGATTTCGCCATTGGGAAAATTCGTCGAAAGTTTCAGCGCGTGGGCGAAGAGACAATCGCCGAGCAGCACGGAAATCGCGTTGCCCCACTTCGCATTCGCCGTCGGCTGACCGCGGCGTTTGTCCGCGCCGTCGAGAATGTCATCATGCACCAGCGTCGCCGCGTGGATCAGCTCGACGACCACCGCCAGCTCGAAATGGCTCGGCCCGATCGCGCCCGTCGCCCCGCCCGCGAGCAGCGCCAGCGCGGGCCGCAGCCGCTTGCCATTGCTCTCGATCGCATACGCCACATACCCCTCGACGCCCGGATCGAAAGCGCGCGCCTGCTGGCGGATGCGCTCCTCGACGGAGTAAAGCTGCGAGTTGATTAACTCGAACGTCTGCTTCAACGCTTGAGATTTATCGACCGCCGGTTCGATCTTTGTGAAATTTTTCACAAGCGCACGTTAGAGAGTTGAAAGAGTGAAGTCAATTCCGTGTCCTTTTGGATGGTGGCTCCGTTTGAAAAACCCCCTGTCATGCTGAGCGAAGCGAAGGCTTGTCCTGAGTCTGACGAAGGAACCTCTGATCATTTTCTTCTTCTGGAACGCGCCTGAAGAAGAAAATAGTCAGAGATATTTCGCTCCGCTCAATATGACAGGGGTTTTCACGCGAAGCCATTTTCTTGCATACGTCGGCGCGGGTAAAAGCGGACGCGCCGGGTGGAACGCGGCGTGCGAAAGCAGCCCGGTCGCGGACATCACGATCAAGGTCGCCAGCGTTCAAGGTGAAACCGTGACTTCCAGCGATCCGAAGGCGCGGGCGGGCGCGGGGCTGCGGTAGGTCACGGTCTCGGTGCCGTCGCCGTTGTTCACGCTGCCGTGGTGCGAAAAGGCGGCGGTATTCCACATCGCGAGGTCGCTGGAGAAGCGCGGGGTCCAAGTCGCGCTGGTCGCGCCAATGTGGCGGCGGAAGGAGAAGGTGAAGTAGTTCGCGGTGACGCCGAGCACCGTGACCGGCGCGATGGTCGCGGTGGGAACGAGCGCGGCAGTGGGTGTGGCGGGGTTGGTGCGCAAGGCGTATTCGAGGGCGTTGGGCAGGCCGTCGCGGTCGGGGTCGTCGAGTTCGCCGGTGAGTGGGAGCGTTGGGAAAGTCGCGAGCCAGGCGGCGTAGGTGATGTTTTCGACGGTGCCGGGGCTGCCGCCGATGGCGGCGCTGCTCGTCCAGTTGATTGCGAGAGTCGCATCGGGATTGGTTTTCGGGCGGATGAGTTGCAGCGAGTAGCCGGGGCCGTCGGCGCTGGCGGGCCACGGGTCGCGGTCTTCGTAGCGGAAACTTTCGATCGCCGCGCTCGTCGCGCTGAGCAGCGTGATGGTTTCATCCGAATGGCTCAGGCGTCCGGTGAAAACTCCGCCGGGCGCGAAGCCGTGGCGCATCTGAAACGCGGCGGCGTTGCGCGCGAGGACGAGCGCGCCGTTCGCGGGCAGCACGGTGCTCGCGGTGAAATTGAACGTGAGCCCTTGCGTGAAAGCGGAGCCCGCGAGTTCCACGGCGGCGGCGCTGATGTTGTGCAGTTCGACGAATTGAAAATCGTCCGCGTCGGTGTAGCCCACGTTGAACTCCGCCGCGCCCGGATCGGCGGGGTGATAGTGGATTTCCGAAACGACGATGTTCGCCGCGCTCGCGGCGACGTTCGCAGTGCTGCTCGTGACGATGATGCTGTCAGTGCCCGCAGCCGTTCCGTGCTGATCGAACGCAGCGAGGTTGATCGCGTTCGCGCCAGCGATGAGCGGGATCGTCACGCTCCAAGTCGTGCTGCCGGTCCACGTCACCGCGAGCGGCGTCGGCTGCCCCGCGCGCGTGATTGTATAAACATCGCTCCATCCATTTCCCGCCAGCGTCACCGTGTTCGCCGCGGTCGTGAAATCCGAGCCGCCATTGCTCGTGATGGAAAACGGCACGCTCGCGGGCAGCGTGGTCAGCGCGAAATTTCCGCGCGCACTGATGTAACTCGCGAGGCCGGAAAACTCCGTCGTCTCGCCCGTCACCGCAGTGAGGTGCGCGATCCACGGCGTCATGTAAGTCGAGTTGACGGTCGTGTTCACGAGATCGAGCACATGGCTGTCGAACGCGCGTTTGTAAGCGGTGACGGCGAAAAGATTTTGAATCGCAAACGCCGTCGGCGTGAGCGCGGTGCCCGTGCCGAGATTGAACGCGCGATCCAAATCCCACGGCAGCGCGATGAGCCGCCCATCGGTCGGGCGCTGATACATCCGCCAGTTGTGCGCAAAGAGCCGGCCAAACTGATCGTCGTTTCCGTAAAGCCCCATGATCGCCCACGTCCGCATCCATTGATCCACGTCGATCGCCGCCTCGATTTCATTCGTGAACGCCGCGCCGCCCAGCGCGAACGCGCGATTGAGCCGCACGATGCCCGCGTAATTGTCGTCGCGCCGCTGGCTGCGAATCTGCCAGCCCCAGCGATACGCCTCCTTGTCCGCGCCGCGATCCGCGAGGTCGTAAGTGCCGCGCGTGTGGTTGTACGGATTGTTCAACTTCAAGCTCTCGGCGTTTCCGTCGGTCGTCGCGTTCGGCTGGTAGAGCAGTTCGTGATTGAAAACGGTGCCGTTCGATTCGTCGGGAAAAAGGCTTTTCAAAAACACGCCCGAAGTGCGGCTCGCCGCGATGAGCGCGATGCCGCTCACGCCGGGGCCATTCACGCGCGCCACGTCGTCGAACTGGCTCCAGTAGCCTCCGCCCGCGCGGTTGAGGATGTGCTTGGCCACGATTTCCTTCAGGCTTCCCGCGCGCTCGATGCTCACGCTCGTGTGGACGCCACGGAAGGGATTCGCCGCGGGAAAATCGAGGTTGTAGCCAAACTCGGTCGCCGCGTAACGCCCAGCCGCGCTGCCTTTCAGCCGCACGCGGCAGCCGTAGTACAGCGTGCGTTCGTCCTCGATGACGGTGGCGGGAAAGGTGTCGTTGCTCATCCGGTTGGTGTTCGTGAAAAGCGTCGTTTCGTTCTCGGGTGAAATGAGGACGCGCAGATTGCCGCGCAGGCCGCTGGTGTCGGCGTCGCCATTCGCCACGCGGAAAAACGCG
>JAYVRQ010000070.1:0-8370 GCA_043776145.1 Chthoniobacteraceae bacterium | reverse complement strand
CCGAGTAATCGCGCTCGCGCGCCACCGTCTCGCTCGCGCCCGCCAGCAGCCGGATCGGGCGCGTGATGAATTCCTGGAGCTTCATCGTGAGCAGCACGACGAGCAGCAGCGAGGCGGCAAACACCGTGCCCGTGACGCTGAGATACACGCGCTGCAAATCGCCGCGCGGTCCCGCGAAGTCGGCGTCGATGTAAAATGTGCCGAGCCTTTTTCCATCGAGCACGATCGGCTCGACGATCATCCACGCAGAGCCGCGGTCGATCACGCCCGCGGGCGCGTCCGGTTTCGGCGGCGGGCAGTCGTTCTTCCCGCCAAACGCGGCGAATTCCGCGCCGTCCGTGCCGATGACCGCTGCGTTGTTGATCTCCGGCTTCACCGCAAGCGGCGTGAGCACTTCGTTCGCGGTCTTCGCGTCGTTGAAGGCGAGCGCCACCGCGCAGTTATCCGCCATGATGCGCGAGAGCGTGCGCAGCTCGCGCTCGAAGGTGTAGCGGAAGTTGCGCAGTTGAAAAACGTAGAGCCCGCCCGCCACGGCGAAGAGCGCGACGACGCTGGCGGCGCAGGTGACGAGCATGACCTTGGTGCGGATCGAGAGGTTGCTGAATCGGAGTTGTGGAAAATTCATGGCATCATTTTTCAATCACCGCGCGCGCGACGCGCAGGAGTCTGGCACTCACGTTCAGGCCGTTGCGCGCGGCGGCCTTCGGATTCGCTTCAAATTTCACGGAGCCGCCATCCTTCACAAAACCGAGCGCGCCGCCCCGCCGCGCAAACCCGTCGCCATCGCCCACCACGAGCACGGGCGAGCCCTGCACCGCTGCGACCACCGCATCGCCGCGTTCCGCTTCCGGGATGAAAACAAGATGGCACTCGCGCGCCTCCGCCGCCGCGATGCGCCGCACCTCGATGGGATGTCCGTTGGCGCTCACGCCACCGCTCGCGCGCAAGAGTTCCTCGCCCACCGCATCGCGCCCGAAGATGCCGATGACGAGCGGCGCTTTCGCGCTGCTGAAAGCCGACGCGGGCCACTCGACGAACTTCGCGAAATTGAGGAGATACGCCGCCTTCACCCCCGCCTCGCTCTCCGCGTGCGCGCAGCCGCCGCCGAGCAACAACGCGAGCGCGAAGAACGTGGCGCGCAGTAGCTGCGACGAGGACGGCGCAGCTACGAAACCAGCGCCGCACGTTCTGCGCTCCGGTGGGGATGTGTGTCGATTTCGGGTCGGCATCTTAAAAGCGATAGCTGACCTTCAGGCGGAAGGTCCGCCCGTCCTGCTCGATCGTGTCCTGCAAATGCTCCGGCCCGCCGGGGAAGCGGAATTTTCGGTCGAACACGTTGTAGATCGACGCGGAGATTTCGAGGCCGGGCCACAGTTCGCGGCTGAGCAGCGTGGCGTTCACCAGCCACATGTCGCCGGTGCCGCGCTGCTGGAGTGTCACGCGGTTCGAGCTGTAAATTCCTTCCACGCCGAGCGAGAGCTTGTCCTTCCAGAGCGGCGCGAGGAGTTGCGTTTTCACCACGTTCTCCGGCGCATTCGCGAGGCGCTGTCCGGTCGCGCCGTCTTCCGCAGTCTGGTGCGCAAAGCTCGCGCGCACGAGCCAGCCGGCGTCCCATTTCCCCTCGATCTCCGCCTCGACGCCGCGCGTCTGTGCATCGCCCCGGTTGCGATACACGTCGAGCCCGTCGGGGTCGGTCACTTGATTGATGAGGTCGGTGATGTCGTTTTGAAAAAGCGAGACGGACACTTTCCAGTGCGCGTCGAAATAGTGCTCGCCGACGATTTCAAACGAGCGCACGCGCTCCGGCTGGAGATCGGGATTGGCCTTTTCGTTGGTGGCCTCGTAGGTCAGTTCGTAAAGCGTCGGCGCGCGAAACGCCTCGCCGTAGAGCAGTTTCACCGTGGTCCGCTGCGTCGGGCGCAGGATCAGACCGAAGCGCGGATTCAGCGTCTCGCCAAACGAGTTGTAATCATCGAGCCGCAGCCCGCCGGTCGCGCTCAGCCATTTCGTGATTTCATAACTCGCATCGAGATACGCGCCGAAAACCGCGAGGTCGCCGCGCACGTCGAGATATTTTGCGTACGGCCGCTCGTCGTAATTGCGCAGCCCCATCGAGAGCGTCTCGCGATATTCCGCGCCGAAGGCGAAACGGAACCCGTTCAGGAAACTCCGGCTCACGCCCGCCTCGCCGCCCCACCAGCGCGCGCGCCCCGAGTCGTTGTTGCGGATCCGCGTGCCGGGCTCGCCGTTGTCGTAAAGACTGACGCCGTGGTAATCGACGTAATCGTAGTAACCGCGCGCGAAAAAATTCCAGCCGCCCGCCGTCGTGTGCGCCCACGCGAGTTCCGCGAAACCGTGCGTGTCCTCGCCGTCGGCCTGCGCGTTGTAGAGCGTGCCGTACGATCCCGTCGGCACGTCCTTGTTCTGCACGACGTATCCGCCGCGCAGCGTGAAATCGCCATAGCTGACCGTGCCCGACAAATTGAACGCGCGCGTCCCATCGCGAAAATCCGCGCGGCCTCGATTCGTGTCGCGATACTCCGGCTGGTAAAGATGCGGCGTCCCGCGGCTCGCGAAGTTCGTGCCCGCAATTTTGAACTCGAATCCGTTCGCCAGCCGCTTCCCGATTGTGAACCCTCCCTTGTAGCCATCGAAAGTCTCCGCGCTGCCCGACGCCTCCACGCCATTCACGTCGCCGCCGCGCCGCGTCACGACGCTGATGACGCCGAAAAACGCATTGCTCCCGTACACCGCCGAGCCCGGCCCGCGGATGAACTCGATGCGCTCCACCTCGTCGATCTCCGCGAGCGAATCGCGCCCGGCCATCGTCTGATCGTAGATGATGTCATTCACCCGATGCCCGTCGATGAGCAGCAGCGTGCGGGTCGAGTTGTCGCCGAGTTGATTGAACCCGCGCACGCCCGTGAAAAAATAATTCCGGTCGTACGTTACATCGAAACTCCGCACCCCGCGAATCGCTTCCGCCAGTGTGCGATAGCCGAGCCGCGCGATTTCATCCCGCGTCAGGATCGTCACCGACGACGGCGCATCGGTGACTTTCTCGGAAAATTTCGACGCCGCGAAAACCGTGTCCACCTTCACCGCGCCGAGTTCTTCGAGACTCAGATTCAGCAAACGCGAACCCGCCTCCTCGCCCCGCGCGGCGGCGAGCAAACTGAATGCGCAGAGCGCGGTGCATCGGCTGGCGGTCAGCATTTTAAAAGCGGTGCGTGAGCTTCAGCCGGAAGGTGCGCCCGTCCTGTTCCAGCGCGTCCTGCAAATGCCGGACGCCGCCGGGCACGCGGTCTTTCCGGTCGAGCAGATTGTAGATCGACGCGGAGAGTTCGAGGTTCGGCAAAAGCTCGCGGCTGTAGAGCGTCGCGTTGAGCAGCCAGGTCGGGCCGGTTTTTTCGCGCAGCAGCGTGAGCCGGTCGCCGACGAAAAGGCCCTCGAGGTTCGCGGTCAATTTGTCGCCGTGGAGCGGGATGCCGACCTGCACTTTCGCCATGTCCTCGGGCGAGTTGATGAGCCGCGCGCCGGTGTCGCTCTCGCACGCCTGCTGCCGCGAGTAGCTCGCGCGCACGAGCCAGCCGCGATCCCATTTTCCCTCGAACTCGATCTCCCCGCCGCGCACGCGCGCCTCGCCGAAGTTCGTCAGCGTCGGGCTTTCGTCGGCGAAATCGATCAAGTCGGAGATCGTGTTTTGGAAGAGCGAGGCGGACGCGCGCCAGTGCCCGCCGAAGTATTGCTCGGCGACGAATTCGTAAGTGCGGACCGTCTCGGGCTGGAGGCCGAATTTGTTTTCCTGCGCGTCGGGCGCGCGGAATGCCTGGCCGTAAAGCAGCTTCAGCGTGGTGCGCTCCCACGGCTTCCAGATCAGCCCGAAGCGCGGGTTCAGCGTGTCGCCGAAGGTGTCGTAGTAGTCGTAGCGCGTACCGGCGGCGAGGCCGAGTTGCTTCGTGAGCTGCGTGTGCGTGTCGAGGTAAATGCCCGCGACTTGCTGCTCGATGTTTCCGTCGGAAAAGACGAGCGGCGCGACCTCGTCGTAGTTGCGCGTCCGCAATTGCATCGAGCGGTAAAGTTCCGCGCCCATCGTGAAGCGGAAGCCATTGAGAAAATGGAACTCTTTCCCGACCGACGCCTCCGCGCCCCACCAGTGCTGGCGCGAAGAATCGTTGTTCGTCACCCCGATGCCGTCGGCATTCGGATATGGCCCGATGTTTTTGTAATCGTAGTCGTCGTAGTACGCGCGCGCCGCATATTTCCAGCCTTCCGCGGTTTCGTGCGCGTAGCGCAGTTCGAGGTAGCCGCGCGAATCCGTGTCCTGATTTGGCCGGTTGAAGACCGCGTCGAACGATCCCGTCGGCACTTCTTTTTCCCGCGTGACGTAGCCGCCCTCGAGGGTGAAATCGCCGTAGCTCATTTTTCCAAACACGCTCCAAAAGCGGTCGCCATCGCGATGCACCGCGAGTCCGCGATTCGTCTCCGGCGCGTCGTATTCCTTGTAGAAAAGCCGCGCGTTTCCCTCGCTCTCGAAGGTCGTGGCCGAGAGGAAAAACTCGAACCCGTTTTGAAATTTTTTGCCGAGCGTGAACCGCGCGGTGTGGGCGTCAAAAGTCCCGATGCTCCCCGACGTTTCCACGCCATCCACGTCCGCGCCGCTGCGCGTGACGACATTGATGACGGCGAGAAGCGCATTGCTCCCGTAGATCGCCGAGCCCGGCCCGCGGATGAACTCGACGCGCTCGATTAAATCCACATCGAGCAGCGCCTCCGTCCCCACGCTCGCCGCGGCGTAAAGCGGATCGTTCATCCGATGCCCATCGACGAGCAGCAGCGTGCGCGCGCCGTAATCGCTCAGCCGGTTGTAACCGCGCGCCGACGTGTAGCTGTATTCCCGGTCGTAGGTGACATCGAAGCTGCGCACCGACCGCACGATTTCCCCCAGCGTCCGGTAGCCGAACCGGCGGATTTCATCGCGCGTCACGATCGTCACCGACGACGGCGCATCGGTGACTTTCTCGGAAAATTTCGACGCCGCAAAAACCGTATCGACTTTCACCGAGCCGAGTTCTTCGAGGCTGAGATTCAGGAGGTGCGAGCCGCCTTCTTCACCGCGCGCCGAGGCGATGGAGAAAAAGGCGAGCGCCAGCCAGGGCCGCCAAAGGGAGCGGACATCGGATATGAGCGCGCCCGAGTTCATCGGCGCAAAAGAGTTCATTCGCTTCTGAGAAAGCAGGCGATGTGCCGCCTTGGGATCGCGCTACGTCGCGCCAGTTCCGTACGGTGATTCCTTGAGGCGCGGAAAAAAAAACGTGAAGCGAGCGGGCTGCTCGCCGCGCTCGCTCTACTTACAAACTCGCCACCGCCGCCGGCAGCGCGCGGTTCAGGCGGGCGTTGACGATTTCCACCCGCGCGCCGACGGGGACGGAATCGAAAAGGCGCACGATGTCGCGCGAGCGCATCCGGATGCAGCCGTAGCTGGCCGGGCGTCCGATGCGGCGCTCTTCGGCGGTGCCGTGTATGTAGATGCCGCGTCCGTAGGCGCGCGCGTTCTGCGCCTCGAGGCCGCGCAGGTGCAGGATGCGCGTGACGATGGGATCGCGCCCCGGCGCATTCGGGCGCAGGATTTCCCCGGTGCGGCGCTGCCCGTGGAAGACCGCTCCCTCTGGCGCATTGCCGCCGACTTTCGCCGCGACTTGCAGCATTCCGAGCGGGGTGGCGAAACTGCGTGGGCGATCCCCGACACCGAACTTCGAGGTGGAGACGGAATACTTTGCGACGCAAACGCCGTTTTCCACCAGAGCGAGGCGTTGATCCGGCACGCTCACGACAATGAGCAGGGCGACGGCTGAGGCGTGCGCGCCTGCGGAGAGCGCGAGCAGCATTGAAAAGAAAGAGATGATCCTACGCATCCCAATTTCAAAGCAGTCGCGATGCCGCGAGGGAGCCGCATTTTTTTGCCGGGCTCAATATTTCGGAAAGTCGGGAAGCCATCACGCTGGAAGCGCCTCGTCCGTGTCGCGTCCGGGGAAGCGGAGCGAGGGGAACCACTGGGCGAGGGAGCAGAGGGCGACGTAGCCGAAGCCGACTTGGAACAGGGCGAGGAAGATGACGTTCAGCCAGTTTTCGTGGATGACGGCGTAGCTGAGCAGCCAGGTGAAGTATCCGGCGAAGGCGAGTTCGACCAGCGGCAGCATGCTTTTGATGGGAAGGTAGCGCGCTTTTTTCCATGACTGCGTCTTGCGCTCAATGCCGTATTTCGGGGTGCGCGTGAATTCGGATTGATGGCCGAGGAGGGCTTCGAGCACGGCGCGGGCGTTGTTGATGGCGAGGCCGACGCCGAGGGCGAGCACCATCGGGAGCAGCACGATTTCTTTCAGCCACGACCTCGGGTAAAGCTCGCGCTGCGCGCAAATGTAGAAGACCGCGGCGGGCAGCGATGCGGACAAGTAGATCGGGACATCGACGAGCATCATGCGCCAGAAGCTGTACGGGCCGCCGTCGGAATTCGGGTGCATGAGGATGCAGAGGAAAAAGAGGAGCAGGTAGGCGTAGTTCGCGGTGAGATGCGCGGTGCCTTCGAGTTTTATGAGGAGCGGCAGGTCGGCTTTCCAGACGGCGGGGAGCAGCTTCATGCAGGTCTGGATCGAGCCTTTCGTCCAGCGGTGCTGCTGCGACTTGAAGCCGTTCATATCGACGGGCAGCTCGGCGGGCGTGACGAGATCGGGCAGGAAGACGAAGCGCCAGCCTTTGAGCTGCGCGCGGTAGCTGAGGTCGAGGTCTTCGGTGAGCGTGTCATGCTGCCAGCCGCCGGAGTCGGCGATGCAGGAGCGCCGCCAGAGGCCGGCGGTCCCGTTGAAATTGAAAAACCGTCCGCTGCGGCTGCGGGCGGTTTGTTCCAGCAAAAGATGTCCGTCGAGGAACATGGCCTGGACGCGCGTGAGCAGGGAATACGTGCGGTTCAGGTGGCCCCAGCGCGTCTGGATCATGCCGACTTTGGGATCGGTGAAAAAGTGGATCGTCTTGCGCAGCATGTCCGGCGCGGGGACGAAATCGGCGTCGAGGATGAGGACATATTCGCCTTTGCAGGTGAGCAGTCCATTTTCCAAAGCGCCGGCCTTGTAGCCCGTGCGGTCGCTGCGATGAATGTGAACGATGTCGAGCCCGGCGGCTTTCAATTCCGCCGAACAGCGCGCGGCGATCTCGACCGTCTCATCCGTCGAATCGTCGAGCACCTGCACTTCGAGCAGATCGCGCGGATAATCGAGCGCGGCGACGGATTTGAGCAGCCGTTCGACGACGTAAAGCTCATTGAAAATGGGAAGCTGGACGGTGATGCGCGGGAGCTGCTCGAACTGTCCGAGCGGCTGGGGAACGCGGCGGCGGTTCTTCAAAAACAGATAAACGATGACGTAACGATGCAAGCCGAAGAGCGAGAGGCCGCCCAGAACGACGAAGTAGCTGATTGTCCAAATGGTGATTCCCAGACTTCCTTGCATAGAAAATTTTTAGCCGGTTCCGGCGCGATGAGCGCGGAATGTTGGCGGGATGCCTTGGGGGGTCAAGCGTGAATTCTCTTGGCCGAAATACTTGCCGGCAAGCCCCATCCGCAGGTTTTCCGCCGGGCGGGAAGTGGCGGCGGCCTCGCAGTCCTTGCGGTTCATTCCTCGCGCGGCTCGCGGCTGAGCAGGGCGGCGAGCGCCTCCTGCGGTGAAATCGCACCATCGAGCAGGGCGTGCATTTGGTCGATGATCGGCGTTTCGATGCCGTGGGCGCGGGCGCATTCCTGGGCGCTGTAAGTCGTAGGGACGCCCTCGGCCACCATCCGCATCGAGTCCGCGATGGCGCTCAGGGATTCCCCCCGCCCGAGCCGCTCGCCGACACCGCGGTTGCGGCTGTGTTTGGAAAAACACGTCACGATCAAATCGCCGATGCCGCTCAGTCCTTGGAACGTCTCGCGCCGCCCACCGAGCGCGACGCCGAGGCGCGTCATCTCCGCGAGCGCGCGGGTGACGAGTGCGGCCTTCGTATTGTCGCCGAGGCCGAGACCGTCGCTCACCCCGGCGGCGAGGGCGAAGATGTTCTTGAGCGCCCCACCGAGTTCCACGCCGGCCACGTCTTCATTTGTGTAAGTGCGGAAGGCGGGTGTGGTGAATGCGCGCTGGAGCCGCTGTGCGACCACCGCATCGGTGGCTCCGATCACGACGGCGGTCGGCGCGCGCCGGGCGACTTCCTCCGCATGACTCGGCCCGGAAAGCGCTGCGATCAGATGCCGGGGAAAAGCCTCCGCGACGAGCTGGCTCATGCGCAGCCCGGTGCCGCGCTCGACGCCTTTCGTGCAGGTGAGCAGGATCGCGTCGTCGCGCA
>JAYVRQ010000069.1:0-8378 GCA_043776145.1 Chthoniobacteraceae bacterium | reverse complement strand
ATCACCGCGCGCACGTCCTTTTTGAAAACGCGCCGGATTTGCTGGTACTCGTTCGAGTAAATCATCGTGCCGATGCCGTCGTGGCTGAAGACCTCGCTGAGCAGCGCCTCGTCGAGCAAGCCATCGAGCAGGTGGACGCGCGGCACACCGAGCCGGCAGGCGCGCGCGGCGCAATCGAGCTTCGAGTAAGTGCCTACCGCGAGCGGGAGCTTCCGCTTTTTTACGATGTCCTCGGTCTCGGCGATCGAGAGCTGTCTTAAGATTTCGCCGTTCACCGCCACGCCGTCGCCGACGGAAAGGTAGATGATTTTCATCGCGCTCATGGCCTCGGCGACTTCGAGCGCGATGCCGTCCGAGTTCACGCGGAAGGTGCGGCCCTCGCCGTCGAAGCCCATCGGCGGGATGACGGGCGTGATGCCTTCATTCAGAAAAAGGTGGAGCGATTTCGTATCGACGCGCTCGACGCGGCCGGTGTGCAAAAAATCGACGCCGCCGAGAATGCCCGCGGGATGCGCGACGATCGCATTCGCATACACCGCGCGCAGATCGACCGAGGTGAGCCCCTGCATCACTTCGTTGAGAATGTTCGTCGCCGCCTCGATGCCGATCTTCAGCGTGCGGTCGTCGGTGATGCCGGTGCCGTCCGCATTCGAGATCGTGAGCCCGCGCTCGGCGGCGAGCTTCGCGATCTGCGCGCTCGCGCCGTGGACGATGATGACCTTGATGCTCAGCGAACGCAGCACCGCGAGATCGAGCAGGATGTTCGCGAAGTTCGACGAGCGGATGATTTCGCCGTCGATCGCGACCACGAAGATCCGGTCCCGAAATCTCGGGACGTACTGAAGGATGCCGCGCAGGTCGGAGACTTTCATAAAATCGGGGCGCCACTAAGAAACCATTTCGCCGCGCGGGCAAGGCGCAAAACGGGGGCGTGCTGTTCGTTGGGTGCTTAATGCCGTCCAGCGTGTCATCATCCACGCGCTCATGTTCGTCCGCGCGTTTTTTACCATCTTGATTTGCAGCACCGGATTCGTCTTCGGTGCGGAGAATTTCGCGGCGCGTCCGTGGAATCGCGAGGTGATTTACTTCGCGCTGCTCGACCGCTTTTTCGACGGCGATCCGGCGAACGATGTTCCGCCGGGAAGCGATCCGCTGCTGCACGATGCGGCGCAGAAGGACATCGCGAAATATCACGGCGGCGATCTGCGGGGGATCGAGGTGGCTTTGCAGGCGGGATACTTTCGCGACCTCGGCGTGACGGCGCTGTGGATTTCGCCGCCGGTACGCAATGTGTGGAATTCCAGCCATGACCTCGGCGGCGCGAAGACGGGCTACCATGGTTACTGGGCGCAGGATTTTCTCGACATCGACCCGCACTGGACGAGCCGCCGCTCGCTCGATGGCGCGCACGATTACCCCGACACGCGCGACGGGCGGATGGAGCACTACCGGGATTTTGTGGCGCTCGCGCACGCGCAGGGCGTGAAGGTGATTCAGGACATCGTGTGCAATCACGCGGGGCCGGTGTTTTTTTATGATGCGAATGGGAATGGGAAGTTCGACGCGGAGGCGCGCACGGAATGGATTCAGCCTTACAAGGCGGACGGCATTTACGACAACGCGGCGTGGGCGGACCATCCGGCGTGGAATCAAGTGCGGACCGCGCCCGGCGGGCCGCGGACCGTTCTCGGGCGCGCGGTGAAAACGACGGGCGCGCTGGCGCAGATCGATGCGTACGGGCGCAAGGGTTTCTCCGATGACAGTCTCGGGAAATCCGATGGGACGGAGCGAAGGTGCGACTTCTTCGCGCTGCGTGATTTTCGGACCGAGCCGGGCTCGCCCATCTTCGAGCGGATCGTGGATGAGTTCGTGGAAATCTACGCGTTCTATATTGAAGCGATCGGCATCGACGGTCTGCGCATCGATACGGTGAAGCATGTGGACCACGAATTTTGGGACGCCTTCACGGAGCGGCTGCGCAAGCGGGTCGGCCCGGAGCGCGCGAAGCGGCTGCTGCTTTTCGGCGAAGTGTACGACGGCAACGCCGCGAAACTCGGCGACTATACGTATCGCACCGACTACCCGACGCGCCGCGAGCCATGCCTCGATTCGCTGCTGAATTTCACGTTCTGTTTCGCGGCGCGCGAATATCTGCGCTCGACCGCCGGACAGTCCGGCGATCCGCATCCGCTGGAGCGCGCGCTGAAGGCGATCTTCGGAAAGCAGGGCGAGCGCGAAAATTTCAACCCACAGCCTGGACTCGACGGCCTCGACTCGCGCCAAAAGATCGTGAATTTCGTCGAGAATCACGACGGCCTAAACCGTTTCCGCGTCGCGGGAATCGGCGAACGCCAAAACCTCCTCGCGCAATCACTGGTGCTGACCGCGCCCGGCATCCCGTGTTTGTATTACGGCACCGAAGCCGCCTTGCTGGATGCCGATGGGAAGCCCGGACGTGACAGCGAGACGGGACGCCTCACGCTCGTTCACGCGGGCCAGCCGGAGACGTTCGACACGATTCGAAAATCGCCCGGCTTCCAAACGATCGCCGCCCTCACCGCGCTGCGCCGCGAGTCACCCGCGCTCACCGACGGCGCATTCGCCCCGCTCTGGTGCGACAGCCAGGGCGCATCGGACGACGACGGCATCTTCGCCTTCGCCCGCCACACCGCCGATGACTGCGCCGTGGTAGTCATCAACGCCAGTGACCACCCGAGCGCGACGCGCGCCAACGCGCACCGGATGCCGCTCGTCTCCCAATCCGGCCAGCCGCTCCTGCGCGAAGGCGACCGCCTCGAAGCCATGCCCCTCGCGGGATTTCCCACGCCCGAGCCGCCCGCCCGCATCGAGTGGCGCGATGGTTTTCCCGAAGCCGAACTCGTCATCCCGCCGCAAACGCTCGCGATTTTCCGCGGGCGGCATTAGCGCGCGGATTTCGCGCAATGGCGCGGTCGCGCAACTCCGGGGAGCGCGCGCGTCTCGCGTGCTGGTTGAGGCGTCCCGCCTCAACGAACTTCCCTGCCGCGTCGCTCGTGATGGCGTGAACGCATTCCAAAGCGGCACGTGATGGAAGTTCGCGAAGGCGGGATGCCTTCGCCAGCACGCGAGACGCGCGCGCTCCCCGGAATGCGCGACCGGACCTCCTCTCATGTCCAGCCCCGAGTGCGCGCTTGCCAGCCGCCGCGCCCCGCTACACCTTGCGCGCGAGTGGCAGACGATCGCTGCGCGGGCTCCGGCTCGCGGAGAGGAAAGTCCGAACACCACCAGGCAACATGCCGCGTAGAATGCGCGGGAGCGCCGGGCCCAAGTCCGGCGCGACGGAAAGTGTCACAGAAAACAAACCGCCCGGCGCTTCGGTGCCGGGTCAGGGTGAAAAGGCGGGGTAAGAGCCCACCGCCCGGCGCGCAAGTGCCGGGGCACGAAAAACCCCATGTGGTGCAAGACATAACAGGGAGCCGGCGCCTGGCCGGTCGCGCGCAAGCGCGGCAGCTCCCGGGTAATAGTCGCATCTCGCGCAAGCGGGGCGCGCCGCGCGAGCGGCGTGAGAGAAATGATCGTCGAATCCGCGGAAACGCGGAGGAACAGAATTCGGCTTACCGCCACTCACCAACGAAGGCGCTCCTGGAAACGGGAGCGCCTTCACTTTTCACCGCAGGCTCGTCCACAGCAGCGCGATCAGCACGAGCAGTGCGGCGAGCATCCACACCCATTGCATCGACGACTTTTTCTGTCCGCCGCCGAATTCCTCCGCGACGAATTTTTCGTAGTCGAAATCCTCCTCCGGCAGGCTGAGCCCCGACGATTCCGGTTCCCCGCTCCAGCCCGATTTATCGCACGCACCACATTCGGGACACGACTTCGCGCCGTTGGGAACTTCCTCCCCGCAGACGGGGCAGTTGAAGGAATTTCCGAGGCGGCGCATGACTATCTCAGCCGATCGCGCTTACGCGGCCTGTCGAGTCGCCGTGCTTTTCCAAACCCTGCACACCCATCCGGTCGGACATGGTTAGGAATAGGTTTGGCAGCGGCGTGGATGGCAGCTTGAGATAGCGGCCCGGCTGGAAGGCGCCGCCCGCCGCGCCTGCCAGCAAGATGGGTAGGTTCACATGGGTATGGCGGTTGCCGTCGGCGTTGCCGGAGCCATACACGATCATGGAATTGTGCAGCAGCGATTGCCCGTCCACATCGCGCGTCGCCTCCATTTTTTCGAGGAATTTTGCGAGCTGTTGCACATACCACTGGTCGATCTTTTTCACCTTGCCGACCATGTCCGCGTCGTCGCGATGATGGGTGAGATTGTGGTGGCCTTCGGAGAGGCCGATCTCGGTGAAGGTGCGGTTGCTGCCTTCGCCCGCGAGCAGCATCGTGGCGACGCGCGTCGAGTCGGTCTGGAAGGCGAGCAGCAGCATGTCGAACATGAGCGCGATGTGCTCGTCGTACGCGGCGGGGATGCCATCGGGCGCGGCCACGCCGGGGTCGGTGATGGGCAGGCGCTCGGTGCGTTCGATGCGCTGCTCGATTTCGCGGACGCTCGTTAAATACTGATCCAGTTTTTGCCGGTCGCGCCCGTTGAGTTTCCGCTGCACGGCATCGGCGTCGGCCATCACGAAATCGAGGATGGACTGCTGCTCGGCCTGACGACGCTTGAGATTCGCGCCGCGCTCGGCAGGCGAGCCGGTGCCGAAGAGTCGCTCGAAAACGAGGCGCGGATTCGGCTCGGGCGAAACGGGCTGCGTTGGGGATTTCCACGCGAGATTGTATTCGTAAGCGCACGAGTAGCCGGAGTCGCAATTCCCCGCTTTCCGCACCGCATCGCAACTCAGTTCCAGCGAAGGAAAGCGCGTGAGATGGCCGATCTGCTGCGCAACGACTTGGTCGATGGAAACCCCCGCGTAAATATCCGAGCCCGCCGTTTTTTTAATGCGGACGCCGGTAAGAAAAGTCCCGCCCGCCCGCGCGTGATCGCCCGCGCCATCGGGGCCGGGATCGGCGTTGATGTCGTCGAGACCGGAGATGACCTGGAGCTGATGGCGCACTTTTTCGAGCGGCCCGAGCGTGGGCGAAAGCGCGAAGTCTTTCCCCGGCTCCACCGGCCACCAAGCGGATGGAATCGTCCCATTTGGCACGTAAAGAAAAGCCATGCGCGTCGGCGCGGTTTTTGCGACGGCCTCGGCGGCGACGAGCGGGCGCAGCGACTCGAACGCAGGCAGCGCGAAACATGCGCCGATGCCACGGAGGAATGACCGGCGGCTGAAGCTGGCAGCACGTTCGGCGGCGGTGTGAGATGTTTTCATAAAGCAGTTTCAGCCGGTTCCAGGCGGTTCACAAACCCGTCGATCTCTGTCTGGAGCTTGCGAATCTCATCTAACGGCCCCTCGGCGAGTATGGCGAAGTTGCGCGGGTTGAGATGCAGGATGTCGCCACGCAAGGCATCGAGACCTTCGTAAAGCCTCTCGATCTGGCCGATGGCTTGCTCGAACTGGGCTTCGGTTTCGATCATATTTGCAGGCGGAGTATGCCCTTGGTTGCGGTTGGTTCAAGACGCACTTGCTGAAAGAAAGCCACCCAGCGTCCGTATTCCAACGACCCTTCGCGAGCCACGAGCATGTCGAAGCCATACCGCCTTTGCACCCGGCGTTTCGAGACGACGTTGTAGGCTGCCGGATTGAGATCGCTCGCAAAATCATGCTTCCGCGCAACGACGATTATAAGGTCCACATCGTTCGGTGCCGGATTCGCGGTGACGAAACTTCCATCCACCAGCACGGCGCGCACGATGCCGGAGACGCTGACTTCCGCCAGAAACTCCGCGAGCTTTGCCATGAGTCGCGGACGCTGTTCGGTGCTTTGGAAAAGGCCGAAGCGCGCTTCGATTTCCGCGATGGTGCAATCGTGGATGCCGAGGGGCAGCAGTCCATGTTCGTCGAAATCTGGGATGGGCATCGGCGCTTGCGACGATGACTTTTACGGCGCAGCGGCCTGCGCGGCAGATGCGGTGGTGCGTTGTTTTTGAAAGGGCGCGGATTCGATGATGCCATTCAGCAGCGCGGAGAAGTGTCCGTCTTCCGCTTCGAGGCGGCTCACGATGCGGTCGATCGTTTCCACGTCGTAGTATTCCGGGCCGCGGCCGATGGCGAAGGTGAGGAATTTTTCCGTGAGGCAGCGGTAGAAATCGAGGCGGTGATTTTTGACGAGGATTTGTTTCAACTCGTGGACGCCGTGGAAGGTTTCGCCGGTGATGAGCTGGCCTGCGGTGTCGATGGGTTGTTTGCGTTCCGTTTCGCGGAACATGCCCATCGCGTTGAAATTCTCGAACGCGAGTCCGATTGGGTCCATGCGCTCGTGGCAGCCGGCGCAGAGCGGTTTTTCGCGGTGCAACTCCAGCATTTCGCGCAGCGTCGGCTGTTTGCCGTGAAAATCTTTTTCGGCGGCTTCGAGCGCGGGGACATTGGCGGGCGGCGGCGGCGCGGGGGTGCCGAGGAAATTATCGAGCACGAAAAGGCCGCGCTTTACGGGCGAAGTGCGGTCGGGGTTCGACGTGACGACGAGCACGCTGCCGTGCGTGAGTACACCGCCGCGCGGGCTGTCGGCGGGCAGTTCGACGCGCCGCATTTCGCCGCCGCTGACGCCGGGGATGCCGTAGAGGCTCGCGAGTTTTTCGTTCAGGAAAGTGTAATCGCTGTCGATCAATTCGGTGACGCTGCGGTTCTCGCGGAAGATGTGGGAGAAGAACATTTCCGTCTCGCGCTGCATGGCGTCGCGCAGGGTGCGGTCGAGTTCGAGCGGCTTGGGGCGCTTGCGGAATTGCTCGAACATTTGCTTCATCTCTTCCTTCTGCTCCGGCGTGCGCTCGGCCACGGGAATCGCCATTAACTCCTGGATGCGGCGTCTGCGTCCGTCGTTCTCGCGCTCCTCGCCTTTGTCGCGCGCGAGGATCGCGCGGCTGTTGATCGAGATGCCATCGACATCGCGCGCCTGGAGCCACTGGCCGGTGAAATTGCGCACCATGTTTTCCGCGCGCGGGTCGGCGCACATGCGCTGGACTTGCGCGGCCAGATTTTTGCGAAGCTCGCCCGCGGCGGCGAGGCGGATGAGTTCGTCGTCGGGCATCGTGGACCAGAGGAAATACGAGAGGCGCGACGCGAGGGAATACTCGTCCACTTCGGCGACCGACTGCGCCTCGGAGCCGGTCGCGCTTTCCTCCAGACGGAAAAGAAAACGCGGCGACGCGAGCACGGCGACGAGCGCGTGGGCGACGCCGGTCTCGAAGGTTTTGCCGGGCTGCGTGTACACGCTTTCCGCGAGCGCGGTGAGGCGTTCGACGGTGCGATCATCCACGGGGCGGCGAAAGGCGCGGGTCGCGAATTTCCGCAACGCCTCGCTCGCATCGGCGCGGCGCAGTTCCGGCGTCTTCGGATCGTCGCGCGTGAAGAAACGTTCGTAGTTCGGCGGGCGGATTCGGTGCGCCTCGTCCATCGGCCCGCGCAGGGTGAGCAGGAGGATCTGGATGGAGAGCGAGTTGATCTTCTTCTCGACCGGCGTGAGCGGCTCCAGCGTGAGCGTGAAGCGGTGCGCGCCCGCCTTCCACTGCTCGTCGAACTCGAACGTGAACGTCTTGGAATCGTCCCAGCCGAATTCTTTTTGCAGCACCTCGCGGTCGTCGATCTTGAAAACCACGCGGCACTTTCCCGGATCGAAATCGAAGTTCCCGCGCACCGCGAGATCGAGCACCACGCGGTAGCTGCCGTCGTCCGCGACCTCGCGTGACAGGCTCACATTCCCCGCCTCGTAATAGGACAGCGAGCGGATGGGCTCGCGCCGGTCGCCACGCCGCTCTTCGCCGTCGTCGCCGGCTTTTTCACGGCGAAACTGGTCGCCCGAGACTTTCGTCTCCGGCACGACGCGCGAAACGGTCGGCACGACTTCGGTGACGATCGTCTTCGCGGCGGCGAGATATTTCTCCAGCAAGATCGGCGAAACCGTGAGCACGTCGCCGATGTTGTCGAAGCCATAGCCCGTGTCGTCCGGCGGGAACTCGACCTCGCTGTGAAAGTCGTAGCCGGTGAGTTCGCGGATCGTGTTGTGATACTCGACGCGGTTCAGCCGCCGCACCGTCACGCGGCCCGGATCGGGCGCCTTTGGATCAATCCCGAACGCCTCATACTTGATCCACTTCTCGATCCGCTCGCGCTCTTCCGCCGTGGGCTGCGGCTTCTTCTTCGGCGGCATCAGGCCCGCGCGCATGTTTTTCAAAACGCCGAGCCAGAGCGGATGCGCGCCGAGCAGCGCGGCGTCGGATTTGAATTCGTCGAAGACCACGTTCCCCTTTTTTTCCCCGTCGGCGTGGCAGTCGTAGCAGTAGTTGCTCAGCAGCGGCT
>JAYVRQ010000068.1:0-8379 GCA_043776145.1 Chthoniobacteraceae bacterium | reverse complement strand
ACGCTCCACGCGGCGCTGGGAGCGTTGGAAGAGCCGGGCGATCTCCGCCGCACTCTGTCCACGTTCCCGGGCCGCAACGACACGCTCGCGCAAATCGGCGCGGGAGGTTCGCCTCGGTCAACTCGACCTCATGTCGCGACAGCTTAAATAGAAAATACTCTAGCGCGCAATTTGAGCGCAATGGGGATTCGGAAATTGAGGGAAGCTGGAACCGACGTGAAGGCAATCGCCAAATGGCAGGGCACAATGACGGCGGAAAATTATTTTGACTATTTACACCGAAGTTTTCGGCGGCGGTGTAGGGATTGCCATTCCGTGCGAGGCGCAGCCAGGTTCCCGGCGGTGCCGCGTTGGCTAGTGTTGCCACGGTGACGGGACTGGCGTTGATGGCGCTTCGCGTCTGCAAAGCGAGCGTGCCGTTGGCTTCCGCGCGCAACAGCACGTATCTCCCGCCGGTGGATAAGTCCTCGCGAAACATCAGTCCGCCATTGGCTCCGGGACTGGATAGCTTGGTCGCCTCGATGTGGGTGGTGATCGCTGCGTCGCCCGTCTGCGGACGCGAGAGAAACTCGAAGTCATGCTGGAGGATCGCTACTATCGTCCGAACAGCAGCCTCGCTCCCTTTTGGCCGTGCTTGCAGTGCTCATTTGCCGTGGCACCAGTGGCCAGTGCCAAGCTTGCCGTGGCCAGGATCGAAGCTCTCACCGGCGTGCGCCTGAGTGAGAGTCAGGCACGCCGCACGATGAAACAGATGGGAATGAAACTGCGCAAAACCGCTCCGCTCCCATGTAAGGTTGACCACCAGTTGCAGTTCACCTTCTACCAGCAGGAGATGATTCCGCGCCTGCAAGAGGCCGCCCAAGGCAAGCGCAAGGTGCTCTTCCTCGATGCTGTCCACTTCGTCCTGGGTTCCTTTCTCGGTATGATCTGGTGCTTTTCGCGGGTCTTTGTAAAGACTTCTCCGGGACGACAACGCTACAATGTGCCGGGCGCAGTGGACAGCCATAGCAAGCAACTCATTAGTATCCGCACCACAGAGAATATTACAGCGGAAGTAGTGCGACGACTCCTTGATCTCATCCGCACCACCCATCCAGAGGTTGCTATCACTTTGGTGATCGACAATGCGCGCTATCAACACTGCGCAGCAGTGAAGGCAAAAGCCGCCGCACTGGACATCGCACTGCTCTTCCTACCCGCTTACAGCCCCAATCTCAACCTCATTGAGCGCGTCTGGAAACTGGTCAAAAGGCGCTGCCTAACCAACAAGTATTACGACTGCTTTGCGCGCTTTCGCAACGCCATCGACACCTGCCTGGACGATCTAAATGGTCCTTCTCTTCCAGAACTTCATTCCCTTCTGACCCTCAACTTCCAATTCTTTGATCCTCCCAAATTATGATGCGCGGCAGTATAACTATCGCCGTGGACTATACCCACGACGATGTAACTCTAACTGTGCGCGACGATGGCTGTGGCTTCGACCCAACCAATGTGGTCGGCCCGCACGAAGGCCACTTTGGCCTCACCGGCCAGCGCGAACGCACCCAGGGCACCGGCGTCGAGGTGCAGGATGCGCTTTCCAGCCAGTGCTGCCACGATGCGGAAAAAGGCGACCAAGGAATGTAATTTATACATGCCTGCGGTGAATGATGTATTGCGCTCGGCGCGCGATGTCCTGCTGGGGGTCTATCAGAACAATCCGAAGAAGGCCGGGGACTTCGGGTTCACGGTGAATGACAGCCTGCGGAGCAGCGCCAATGGAGAGGCGGGCGGCAACGGGAACGCCACCCCGGTGCAGCCCGCGCTGATGAAATAATCGATCCGATGACGCAGTGGTGTGGTCCAATCCCGCGCCGCCGCGAATCGCGAGTGGCGGCGGTCGGGCTGTGGGTGGCTCGAACGATGACGCGGACATCCCCGCTTTGCTCCCGCGAGGGATGCCGCTTTACCATCGCACTGCGGTGCCATAAAACCGTCGCCATGCGTCCCGCATTCCTGCTTCCCCTGTTGGCGGCTCTGCCGCTGCTTCACGCCGCCGAACCGCCTCCCGAAATCCCCGGCGTGAAGGCCGACGGCTCGATCCTGCTGCCGACTCAATGGGCGCTGCGGCCCGCGGGGAAACAGATTCGCGTCGGCGACTTTCCGGTGAATATCGCGATGCACCCTTCGGGGGAATGGGCTGCGGTTTTGCACGCGGGATACGGGCCGCATGAAGTCGTGATCTTGAATTGCAAGACCGGCGAAGTCGTTTCGCGCGTGACGGTCGAGGAGGCATTCTACGGCCTCGCTTTCGCGGAGGGTGGACGTCGGCTTTTCACGTCGGGCTGCGGCGCGGAGGTACTGCATGTTTTTGATTTCGCGGACGGTTATCTCGGCGGGCACAAGATGATCCCGCTGCGCGATCCGAAGCAGCGCGGCATCCCGTCGGGGCTCGCGGTGTCGGCGGATGGCGGGACCGTTTATGCCTGCAATTTGTGGGCGCAAACGATCACGCGCGTCCGCATCGGCAACGCGGAGCCGTCGATCGAAGAACTCAAACTCAGCGACGACAGCGCGGCGACTAAGCCGCTCCCCGAGGACACGAGCACCGACGACCCGAGCATCACGAAACGCGACCGCGCGCTGCTCGACAAGACGGGCGCGGACGATGCGTTTCCGTATGCCTGCGTGCTGGATGAAAAAAAGGGGCGGCTCTACGTCTCGCTGTGGAATCAAGCGGCGGTCGCGGTCATCGACACCGCGAATTTCCAACTCCTCGAACGCTGGCCCACGGAGGAACACCCGAACGAACTGCTGCTCACGAAAGACGGACGCCGCCTCTTCGTCGCGAACGCGAATCGCAACACCGTGACCGTGCTCGACACCGCGACGGGCCGCGCTTCCGAGACGCTGCTCGCCGAACTCCAGCCGGGTGCCGCGCCCGGCAACACCCCGAATTCCCTCGCACTCTCGCCCGATGAAAAACGCCTCTTCGTCGCGAATGCAAACATCAACACGCTCGCGGTCTTCGATGTGGCGGAAACGGGGAAGGCGCGCGCGGAGGGCTTCATCCCGACGGGTTGGTATCCCACGTCGGTGCGCGTCTCCAAGGATGGGAAAAAACTTTTCATCGCGAATGGAAAAGGCGTGATCTCGCGGGCCAATCCGCACGGCGAAAACCCGAATCGAAAAACGCCGGAGGGTGTGAGCGAATACATCGGCGGGCTGCTTCAGGGCACGGTCTCAGTGCTCGATCTGCCGGTCGCGGAAAAGTTCGACGCGCAGATGACAAAGTGGACGGCGGAAGCCTTCGCGTGCGTGCCGAAAAGCGCGCCGCCCGCTGCGGAAGCGTCGCCCATTCCCTCGAAACCGGGCGCGCCTTCGCCGATCAAATACGTGATCTACATCGTGAAGGAGAACCGCACTTACGATCAGGTGCTCGGCGATGTGAAGGAGGGGAATGGCGATGCGTCGCTGTGTCTTTTCGGTGAAGCCATCACGCCGAATCATCATGCGCTCGCGCGCGAGTTCGTGCTGCTCGACAACTTTTACGTCGAGAGCGAAGTCTCCGCCGACGGCCACGAATGGACGATGGGCGCGTATGCTTCGGACTTCGTGGAAAAGATATGGCCGGTCAGCTACGGCCACGATCGGCGCAATAAATTTCCGTATCCCGCCGAGGGAAACCTCGCGCTCGCGACCCCGGCGGGCGGCTATCTGTGGGACCGCGCGAAGGAAGCGGGGATCACGTACCGCAGCTACGGCGAATGGGTCGCGAACGGGAAGGCGGGACAGCCCGGCACCGCGAAGGCGAAGGCGCTCATCGGTCACATCGACCCGATGTATCGCAGCTTCGACATGGCTTATCCCGACGCGAAACGTGTCGAGCGTTTCATCTCCGAGTTGAAACGCTTCGAGCAGGAAGGCGACATGCCGCGCCTGCAAATCGTGCGCCTTCCCAACGACCACACGAGCGGCACGAGCCCCGGCAAACCCACGCCGATCGCGCACGTCGGCGACAACGACCGCGCATTCGGCCTGCTCGTCGAGGCCGTGAGCCAATCGAAATTCTGGCCGCAGACCGCGATCTTTTGCGTGGAAGACGACGCGCAAAACGGCCCCGATCACGTCGATGCCCACCGCACGATCGCCTTCGTCGCGAGTCCGTATGCGCGACGCGGCGTGCGCGACAGCACGCTCTACTCGACCTCCTCGATGCTGCGCACGATGGAACTCATCCTCGGCTTGAAACCGATGAGCCAGTTCGACGCCGCCGCGATGCCCATGTTCGCGAGCTTTCAAAACGAGCCGGACGTAAAGCCCTTCGCCGCGCGTGAAGTGAGCGTCGATCTGGAGGAAAAAAACGCGAAGACCGCCTGGGGCGCGGAACGCTCGCGCAAAATGAATTTTGCCAAGGAAGATGCGGCGGACGACCTGCAACTCAACGAAGTCATCTGGCGCTCGATCCGCGGCCCGAAGAGCCCGATGCCCGCGCCTGTCCGCGCGGCGTTCGTTTTTACGAAAGAGGAGGACGACGAAAAAGGTGGGAAGGATCGGGACTAGGAAAGGCACGTCGCGGAAGTCCGCGATTGAAGTCCGCGCGCGCAGCAGCCACCTTCCGCGCATGAGCGAATTCCAGCCATTGATTGATCACCTTTATCGGGAGCAGGTGAAACAAGCGCGCGCCCTAGGCCCCCAAGGTCGGTTGCGGCTGGGGTTTGAAATGATTGAGGAAACCCTGCAAAAAGCGAAATCGCTTGGCGAGGAGGAGATGCAATGGCGTTTTGCCATTCAAAGAAAGCTCGCGGAGCACGGGTGCTACGGGCCGCCTGTGCCGCGCTTGTGATGGTGCGGCGGACAGTAATTCAGTCACCGAGCATTTGTTAGGACATCGCACGGACGGAAACTTGATCGTATCATGTCCTTTTCACTCGCCTCAAACTACCAGCCCAAGGGCGATCAGGCGCAGGCGATTGCGAAGCTGACCAAATCCATCCTCGCGGGGAACCGGCATCAGACTTTGCTCGGCGTCACGGGGTCGGGGAAGACTTTCACGGCGGCGAATGTGATTCGGAATGTGGAGAAGCCGACGCTCGTCATTTCGCACAACAAGACGCTCGCGGCGCAGCTCTACTCGGAGTTCAAGCAGTTCTTCCCGGAGAACGCGGTCGAGTATTTCGTGAGTTACTTCGACTACTATCAGCCGGAGGCTTACATCCCGCGCACCGATACCTATATCGAGAAGGATTCTTCCATTAACGAAGAGATCGAAAGACTAAGACTCTCGACGACTTCCTCGCTGCTTTCGCGAAAGGATGTAATCGTGATCGCCAGTGTTTCGTGCATCTACGGACTGGGTTCGCCGGAAGACTATATGAACATGCTGCTCACGCTGAAAGTCGGGCAGACGATCTCGCGCGAGGGTGTGCTGGCGAAGCTGGTGGAGATGCTCTACCAGCGGAACGACATCGCGTTTGAGCGCGGGCGCTTTCGCGTGCGCGGCGATGTGGTGGAAGTGCAGCCGGCTAATTTGGATGAGGAAGGAATCCGCATCGAATTTTTCGGCGACGAGATCGACCGGCTCACGCGCTTCGATCCGCTGACGGGACACGTCCACGAGCAAATCACGATGACGACGCTGTATCCGGCGAAGCAGTTCGTGACGCCTTACGAAAAGATGCGCGTCGCGATGGGAACGATCCGCGTCGAGCTGGATGCGCGCATCATCGAGCTGGAGAAACAGGGTAAGCTGCTGGAGGCGCAGCGGCTGAAGCAGCGCACGGAATACGATCTGGAGATGATGCAGGAGATGGGTTTTTGCAGCGGGATCGAAAACTACTCGCGGCATCTCAGCGGGCGTCCGCCGGGGTCGCGACCGTTCACGCTGCTGGATTTTTTTCCGCGCGATTTCCTGCTCGTCGTCGATGAATCGCACGCGAGCATCCCGCAGATCGGCGGCATGTATGAAGGCGACAAATCGCGCAAAACGACGCTCGTCGAATACGGCTTCCGCCTGCCCAGCGCGCTGGACAACCGCCCGCTGCGTTTCCCGGAATTCATGGAGCGCACCGGCCAGGCGCTCTACATCAGCGCGACGCCGGCGGAGTTTGAGATCAAAAATTCGATCGTGGGAAACACGGAGTATTTTCCGCACAAACGCGAGCGGATCGGCGAAGACGAGCCGGTGCCGTTTGCAATCGCGGGCGCGGCACCCCGGCTTTCGCGGACGGATGCGCCAATCGAGCAGTTCGATGTCCACACGCCCGGTGCGCCGCTCGTCGTCGAGCAAATCATCCGCCCGACGGGTCTGCTCGATCCGCGCATCACGATCCGCCCGCTCAAGGCGCAGATCGACGAAACGCTGGAGCTTTGCCGCCAGCGCATCGAAAAAAACGAGCGCGTCCTGATTACAACGCTCACGAAACGCACGGCGGAAGATCTCTCGGATTACTTCCGCGAAGTCGGCTTGAAAGTGCGCTACCTGCACAGCGACATCGACACCATCGAGCGCGTGGAAATCCTGCGCGCACTGCGGGCGGCGGAGTTCGATGTCTTGGTGGGAATCAATCTATTGCGCGAAGGGCTCGACTTACCCGAGGTATCGCTTGTCTGTATTCTCGATGCCGACAAGGAAGGCTACCTGCGCTCGCAGACTTCTTTGATACAGACAGCGGGCCGCGCCGCGCGACACATCAACGGCGAAGTTTATCTCTTCGCGGACATTGTTACCAAAAGCATGGAAGCCTTGATGGCGATCACCGAATACCGCCGCGCCAAACAACTCGAGTACAACGAAAAGCACGGCATCACCCCGCGCAGTGTGCAGCGCGCCGTGCAGGAAAGCCTGCACACGATCCTGCGCGCGCGACAGATCGAGGAAAGCGTGGTCCGCGAAGGCGGCGGCGATTTCTCCCTGAGCGAAACCCTGCGCGAACTCGAGCAGGAGATGCTGATCGCCTCGGGAAATCTCGAATACGAAAAAGCCGCCCTCCTCCGCGACCAAATCGCCGAACTCAAAACCGGCACCGGCATTTCCAAAATCGAGCCGAAGCGGAAACCAGTGACCTACCCAAAAGGGAAGCGCGGGAAGAAGCGGGCGTAGCTTCTGGAATTCCAAATTCCTGCATTAGTGTCCATGAGTGTGAATGAGTGGTTTTTCCAACGCTGCTTTCCAGTCAGTCGCGGTAGGCGAATTCGTTGAGATTGAGCAGCGCGCGGCAGAGTTCGGGGAGGCTGCGTTCGGCGCGGAAGCGGAGGCAGGTGGCGCGTTCGTCGGCGGCGGGCGGGCGCTGGAGCGCGAGGGCGAAGGCGCGGTCGATTTGCGCGGCGGGGTCGTCGCCGGTTTCGTGCTGGATGCGTGCGGCGAAGGCGGCCGCCATTTCCGCGGCGAAGGGGCTGTTGAGGAGCGTGAGGGCTTGCGGGGCGACGGTGGAAACAGCGCGGCGCGGGCAGGAGAGCGCGTTGTCGGGCTGGTCGAAGGTTTCCATCATCGGCAGATGCACGCCGCGTTTTTGCACGAGGTAGATGCTGCGCACGCCGAGCTTTTCCAGCGGCGAGGGATACCAGCCTTTGGTCTTCTCTGCGTTGTCGTCGAGGATCGCGGGGTTGGCCTGGATCACCTCGGCGGGCAGTGCGGGCCAGACGGGCGGGCCGCCTTCGCAGGGTGTCAGACGTCCGGCGACGGCGAGCATGGAATCGCGCAGTGCCTCGGCGGTGAGGCGGCGCGGTTTCCCGGCCTGCCGGTAGGCCGCGCTGGTGACGATGAGGCGGTGCAGCTTTTTCAACGACCAGTCGCCGCGCACCAATTCGCGCGCGAGGAAATCGAGCAGTTCGGGATTCGACGGGCGCGCGCCGGCGAGACCGAAATCGTTCGGCGTGGCGACGAGCCCCTCGCCGAAATAATTTTGCCAGACGCGGTTCACGATGACGCGCGCGGTGAGCGGATTGCGCGGGGAAACGAGCCAGTCGGCGAGCGCGCTGCGGCGGCCCGCGGAGTTTTCGCGCGCGGGCTTTGGGATCGGCGCGGGGTTGGGATCGAGCGCGGAAAGGAAGCCGGGCGCGACGGGTTCGCGCGGCTGGGTGATGTCGCCTTGGAAAAGAAGATGCGTCACGGGCGGCGTGGCGTTTTCATCCGCCGCGAGCAGGCCGGTGGTGAAGGCGCGCGCCTGTTTTTTGATCGCCTGCACTTCCTCGTCCGCAGCGGTGTATCGCTGCTTCTCTTCGTCGCCGAGCGCGGCTTTCACTTCGTCGTCGGAGGGCGTGATCTTCTTTTCAATCGCGGCGATTTTTTTCTTCGCCGCCGCGGCGCGCTGGTCCTCGGGAAGCCGCAGCAGTGCTTGATCTTCGGCTGACCGCTTCGCGAGACGTTCAGTGCGCAACCGCTCTTTCACCGGATCG
>JAYVRQ010000067.1:0-8380 GCA_043776145.1 Chthoniobacteraceae bacterium | reverse complement strand
TCTCTGGCCCGCTGGTTTGTCGAAAACGATTCGCAAATCGAGGTCGCGGGATTCGACAATTTCATCCGCGCCGGCAGCGAGACGAACCGGCGCGCGCTGCAAAGTTTGGGTGTGCGCGTTTTCCATGCAGACCTGCGCGCGCAGAGCGACCTCGACGCACTGCCTGCGGCGGACTGGGTGATCGACGCGGCGGCGAACGCGAGCGTGCTCGCGGGCGTGGACGGGCGCACGAGCAGCCGCCAAATCATCGAGCACAATCTGCTCGGCACCGTACAGATGCTCGAATTTTGCAAGACACGCCGCGCGGGATTCGTGCTGCTGAGCACGAGCCGCGTGTATTCCATCCCGACGCTCGCGGCGCTGCCGATGCGCGTGGAGCGCGAGGCGTTCGTCCTCGATGAATCCGGCGCGCTGCCAGCGGGCGTGAGCGCGGCGGGTCTGGACGAACGCTTTTCCACCGCCGCCCCGATCTCGCTCTATGGAACGACGAAACTTTGCTCCGAACATCTCGCGCTTGAATACGGCGAGGCGTTCGGCTTTCCCGTGTGGATTGATCGCTGCGGCGTGCTCGCCGGCGCGGGACAATTCGGACGCGCAGATCAGGGCATTTTTGGTTTTTGGATTCACTCGTGGCTGCGGCGGCGCGCGCTGAAATACATCGGCTTCGGTGGGAGCGGGCATCAGGTGCGCGACTGTCTGCATCCGCGCGATCTCGCGCGGCTCGTGGCCGCGCAACTGCGCGATCCCGCGCGCAAAGTGCCGCGCATCCAGCACGCGGCGGGCGGGCCGGATCGCGCGATGTCGCTGAGGCAACTCAGCGCGTGGTGCGCGCGGCGTTTCGGTCCGCACACCGTCGCGAGCGACACGGCGGAGCGGCCGTTCGACATTCCGTGGATGATGATGGATTCCGCGCTCGCCGCGCGGCATTGGGGCTGGAAGCCTGAGATTTCACTCGAAGCGATCCTCGAGGAAATCGCCGTCCACGCGGAAGCGAATCCCGACTGGCTGGAGATTTCCGGCTGAGCATCGGAAGAAGGAGTCCACGAAAGACACAAAAAACACGAAAGAGATGATCTTTTTTCGTGTGCTTTCGTGTCTTTCGTGGACCGAATTTCACGGCATCCGGCTCGGCATCAGTACCGCGACCACTTTCCGCTTTTCGCCTTTGCGAAAAAACGTGAGTTCCACCTGCTCGCCCGGCTTCCGGTGCATCACGAGCATCTTGAGCTGCTGCGGCGTCACGAGCGTCTGCTGATTCAGCCGCGCGAGCACGTCTCCCCGCTGCAATCCCGCGACCGCCGCCGGGCTGTCGGCGATGACTTGATTGACCACGAGCCCTGTGCCGGCCTCGATCGGGAGTCGGCTGCTGATTTCCAGCGAAGCCTCCTCGATCCCGACGCCGAGCCAGGTGATCTGCGGTGCGCGGACTTTTCGCGCGCCCGCACCGCCGTCCAGCGCGCGCGCGGATTTCACGCTGAGGTCGGCGAAGGCGCCCGGCTCACACGCTGCGAGCGCGAGCAGTGCGGGGAGGAGTTTTCCGAAATGCAGTTTCATGGGCGGCGGACAATGGGTAGCCGCGAACCGGCGTTTGCGCCACACTCCCGCGCACATGCCTCAACCTCCCGAAGACATCACCGCCCTCGCGCAAGCCGTCATCAAATCCGCGCGTTTTCCGCAGCTCGCGACCATCGACGGCGGCCAGCCGCGGGTGCGCCCCGTCTCGCCGGTGCGCGTCGATGGCTTCACGATCTGCGTCGCGAACCTGCGCCGCTACGGCAAGACGCGCGAGATCGCCGCGAACCCGCACGTCGAGCTTTGCTACCTCGACGACCGCCACGATCAGGTCCGCATCACCGGCGTCGCCGAAATCCTCACCGACGCCGCCGTGCTCGCGGAGATTTGGGAAAGCAATCCGCTGCTTCGCAAATATCTCGGCACGCCGGACAATCCCGAACTCATCATCTACCGCATCCGCCCCGTGCGCGTGCGGTTCATGCGGGAGTGGGCGCTGGAATACTTCGAGGTGCCGCTGGGTTAGCTGGCCGCTCCTTGATTCAACTCCGCCAGCACCTCGGGATCGCGCACGTCGGCCCACTCGCCGGTCAGCTCGATCACGCGTACCAGATTCCCACTCTGCGCCAGCGTGCGGATCGCATCGGTCAGCTCGTATTCGCCGCGCGGCGATTTCTCCAGCTTCGCGATGTGGGTGAAAATGCTCGGGCGAAACGTATAGACGCCCGCGTTGTACCAAGGGCTCGTCGGCTCGCCCGGCTTCGGCTTCTCGCGCAAGTCCGTCATCTCAAAACGCTCGTTCACAAACACCGCCCCGCCCTTCGCCACCTCGCCGGGATTGTGCTTCACGCTCACCAGCGCCGCCGCCTCCCCGAGCACGACGAGCCGCCCATAATTCTCCGGCGTCACCAGGATGTCCCCGTAGCTCAGCACGAACGCATCCGGCCCCACAAACTCCTCCGCCAGCGCAACCACGCGCCCCGTCCCATCCTGCACCACCTGCGTCGTGTATTCCACCGACACCCCAAAGCGCGACCCATCTCCAAAAAACTCCCGCACCACCTCCGCGCGCCAGCCGACCACGATCAGAAAATGCGTCACCCCCGCCGCCGCAAGCCCCTCCACTATATGCTGCAGGATCGGCTTCCCCCGCACTGCGATCATTGGCTTGGGAAGGTCATTGGTCAGCTCGCGCATCCGGGTGCCTTTCCCGGCAGCGAGCAGCACGGCTTTGTGGACGTTGGTGGAATTCACCGCGCGACAATGTGGTGGCGGGGAGTCTCTGGCAAGGCGCGCGGCCACCGCGTCGCCAAATCGTGAATCCATTTGCCCTAGTTGCCAGGCACAACTCGGGAAAGTGGTATAGAAGCACCGCGCAGCGGCCATCCAAAAACCCTGTCATTTCGACCGGAGCGGAGGCGGGCCAGTGGGCGGAGCGCAGTGGAGAAACCTCTCACTTTTCCCCGCCCGAATAGGGTATGCTTCGATTGCGATGCGCGAAACTTTCTACGTGTACATCCTAGCCTCCACCAACCGGCACACGATCTACATCGGTATAACGAATTCGCTCCTCGCCCGCATCCAGCAGCATCGCCAGCAGGAACGTGGTTTCTCCGCGCAATATCACACGCTCCATCTCGTCTATTATGAAGTCTTCCACGACGTGCGCGATGCCATCGCCCGCGAAACGCAGATCAAGAAATGGCGGCGTGAAAAGAAGGACTGGCTGATCGGTCGGATGAATCCGGGGTGGGAGGATTTGTCGGCGGAGATTTTGGAGGAACTGCCGAAGATAGATGACCCGCTTTCGCCGGAAGAGATGTCGTGAGCGCGAAAAAGTGACGCCGCCCAGAGGCCATCGAAAAACCTGTCATTTCGACCGGAGCGAAGCGTAATGGAGAAACCTCAAACTTTGCCTTTCCGGCGAAGTCGGTGGCGAGCGGTAGACGGCCCAACTTGCCGCCCTCGCCCGCGCGAAGGAAAGTGAGAGGTTTCTCTACTGCGCTCCGCCCACTGGTCCGCCTCCGCTTCGGTCGAAATGACAGGGT
This sequence comes from Chthoniobacteraceae bacterium, assembly GCA_043776145.1. Lineage (GTDB taxonomy): Bacteria > Verrucomicrobiota > Verrucomicrobiia > Chthoniobacterales > Chthoniobacteraceae > JANLQB01. Next base: position 4,820 of record JAYVRQ010000067.1, on the reverse strand, counting down.
TTGGACGCTGGCGCAGTTTTCCTGAGTAGAAGGCAACCAAGCTCGGCGAATTGGGAAAAGTGGCGCGCAGAGCGAATCCTCCGGCGGCAACGTGACGACTTCGCAAGAGGGCAAACGGCTCGCGCGCGAAAATCTGCAACTGATGTTGTTCCTGAATTTGTTGAAGCTCGGGGAGATGTTCCCGCGTGCGCCGGAGCAACTGAATCTCTACATGCAGCAGAGCCTGCTGGAGGATCATCCGGCCGAGGAGGAAGAGGAAACACCCCCGCCGCCCGGGCCGTAAATCCGGCTTGCGTCGCCTCGTAAGCTGCGGCTGGAGAACGAGGAAAGTCGAATCAAACAAGGCACACGCGTGCGCTATCTCCGTTTTTTATGTCTTCAATTTCTTTGCTTGCTCTGCTTTATATGCATCCGAGAAGGCTGAGCCGACCAGAGAAAAAAAACCTAAGAGCGGACCCATTAAACCTAATTGTAGGCTAACCACCCATAGGGGTTGAGAAACGGCGGGCGGGGTGCGGGGCGGAAGTGGAAATAGAGTACCCCATATAAAGAAAAAAACGACACAACCTACGTAGGGGAGCAAGAATCCTAATAATATACTACGTCCCATCCTCATTGGCTGGGCAGTCCTTTTACTCCGTTCGTTTTCCATTTCGCGGATGGCATGCACTGAGGCCGACCCAATACCGAATAAGCAGGCAAGAAGAACCCAAAACGTAGTAAGAGTAACGATCGTCGGCACCTCGGCTATACTATGCAGATTTGCCCCATTGCTTTCTAGGATCTCTACTTTCATTTTCCGAAGGATAAGCATTAGCGCCAAGACCGGAGGCGCGACGTAAGCCGTTATGATCAAACCTTTCGTGGCTCCATTGATGGCGGCTTGATTCAGGTTAGATCTCATCGTCGTATTATGGTTTCTGAGGTTGATTTTTGAAATGGATATACTGCACGTTTCTTACCCCTACCTTTGTCCACATCCAGTCGCGTTACTGCCCGCATTTGGTAGCGATTCACTTACGCAGGTAGCAAGGCAATTTCCTCCCAAACGGCAAAGTAGGCGCGCTACTTTTTCACCTCGTCCAAAAACTCCCCGATGCGCTCCATCGCGACTTTGATCTGGTCGAGGCTCGTGGCGTAGCAGCAGCGGACGAAGCCTTCGCCGCTGGGGCCGAAGGCGGGGCCGGGGACGCAGGCGACTTTCTTTTTTTCCAAAAGACCGAGGGAGAATTCGCGCGAGGTGAGGCCGCTGGTGGTGATGTTGGGGAAGATGTAGAAGCTGCCGACGGGCTGGAAGCAGGAGAGGCCGAGGTCGTTGAAGGCGCGGACGATGAAGTTGCGCCGCTGCTCGTATTCGCGGCGCATGGCTTCGACTCCGCGTGCGCCGTGTTCGAGGGCTTCGATGGCGGCGTCCTGCGAGGTGCTGCTGGCGCAGAGGATGCCGTATTGATGGATCTTCATCATCGCGTCCGTGAGCGGCGCGGGGGCGCAGGCGTAGCCGATGCGGAAGCCGGTCATGGCAAACGCCTTTGAAAATCCGTGGAGGAAAACGCACCGCTCGCGCATTCCGGGGAGCGAGGCGATGGAGACGTGCTCGACGCCGTCGTAGCGGAGTTCGCTGTAGATTTCGTCGGTGAGGACGATGAGGTCGTGGTCGATGCAGAGGCGCGCGATTTTTTCCAGCTCGGCGCGGTTTTGCGTCGCGCCGGTAGGGTTGCAGGGGAAGTTGAGCATCAGCACTTTTGAGCGCGGCGTGATTTTGGCGGCGAGGGCTTCGGCGGTGAGGCGGAAATTTTCCTCGGCGCGCGTGGCGATGCCGACGGGGATGCCGTGGGCCATGGTGACGCTCGGCGCGTAGCTGACGTAGCAGGGCTCGTGGTAGAGGACTTCGTCGCCGGGGTCGATGAGCGCGCGCAGGGCGAGATCGAGCGCCTCGCTGACGCCGACGGTGATGATCACTTCGGTGCGCGGGTCGTAGGCGATGGCGAAGTGTTTGTGGACGTACTTGCAAATCGACGTTCGCAATTCCGGCAGACCGAGGTTCGACGTGTAGTGAGTGCGCCCGTGTTCGAGCGAATAGATGGCCGCCTCGCGAATGTGCCACGGCGTGTCGAAGTCCGGCTCGCCCACACCGAGCGAGATGACTTCCTTTTCCTGCGCCACGATGTCGAAAAATTCGCGGATGCCGCTCTTTGGAATGTCGCGGACGTGGGCTGCGATGTGTTTGTGGAAAGACATGGGAAAAATTTAGGAGTTAAGAATTAGGAGTTAGGATTTGGAGAGGGCGAAAGCGCCGCGTTACTCCGCGAGCCAGGTGGACGAGCCGCGAAGAGCGCGGCGATCAAGCTCGGGCGGCCCGAATCCTAATTCCTAAATCATGAATCCTAAATTGGTTCATGGCGTGACGGCGAGCCGCTGCTCCTTTTCCTCGCGCATGAGCGACACACCGTTTTCCTTGTAAGCCTTCAGCCGAAAGCGCGTCGCCGTGGAGATGACGCCTTTGATCGTCGAGAGCTTTTCGGAAATGAACGCCGCGATTTCCTGCAACGTGCGTCCTTCCACCACGACGAGCAGATCGTATCCGCCCGACATCAGATAGCAGCTCTGCACTTCCGCGAAGCGCGCGATACGATTCGCGAGCCGGTCAAATCCGCCGCCGCGCTCCGGCGTGATTTTCACCTCGACCACCGCCGTGACGATTTCCACCCCGCGCTTCTGCGCGTCGATGACCGTCTGGTATCCGAGAATCACGCCCTTCTCCTCCAACTCCGCGATCTGCGCGGACACGATGGCCTCGGGCCGATTCAGTTCGCGCGAAAGATCGGCGGTCGAGGCGCGCGCATTCTGGCGCAGGAGTTGGAGCAGTTCGTCCATATGGTGATTTGGAAAAAGGAGCGGGACTATTACGGCACGCGCCCCGGCGTTCAAGGGCGAAGGAAGGAACGGCGGTTTCCCAACCGCCGATCCAATCCAACCGCGAAGCGCCACTCTTGTTGCGCGCGTGCGGATTTGATTTGGCGCTTCAGCGATTGGTGGATCGGCGGTGGGGAAACCGCCGTTCCTTGAACCGAAATTCGCGCTTTCGATCGGTGCCGGTGTCGCGGAAGGTCGGCGTTTCATGGACTCATTGCTTCACCGAAAGTGGCGGTTGCTCGTCGCCGCCGCGCTTTTCGCCGCGCCGCTCGCTCACGCGCAGAACGCGCCGGATGCGAAGGCCATCCTGAAGACCGTGCGCGTCGCGCAATCGGCGCAGAACCGCACCGTCACCGGCAGGCTGCGCACGGGCGGAAAGGCGATCCCGTTCACGCTGAAAATGGACGGCGACACGGTGCGCTGGGATTTCACCGAGCCCGCGCAAACGCTGCTGCTGCGACTCGGGGAAAAAGATTCGCGGCTGGAGGAAATCGGGAAGGGTGGCCCGGCGAAAATCACCGGCGCACGGTTCGACGACAAGGTGCGCGACAGCGATGTGAGCTACGAAGATCTCTCGATGCGCTTCCTCTACTGGCCGACGGCGGAGGTCGAGGGCGAGCAGACGATGGTGCTGACGAAATGCTGGATCGTGCGCGTCGAGCCGCCGGCGAAAAACGATTCGCAGTATGGCAAGGTGAAGCTGTGGATTTCCAAGGCCGACGGCGCGCTGATGCAGGCCGAGGCGTACGATCACACCGGGCGCTTCGCGCGGCGGTTCAAAGTGCTGAGCGGGCAGAAGACCGCGGAGGGTTTGTGGATGCTCAAGCAAATGCGCATCGAAGCGGCGAGCCTGTCGAGCCGCACGGACAGCAGCCCGACGTATCTGGAAATCGACAAGCCGAAATCCTGACGGCATACCCTTGGCCCGATGAACTACTCCGAACTCATCCAGCTCTATTTTGAACGCTCGAACTCGCTGCAATCCTACTGGACGCTTTACGTCGTCGTCATCGGCGGCGTGCTCGCGTTTTCCTCGCTGCGCGCCCGGCGCGACTGGCTCACGACGCTGATTGTCTCGGTGCTCTTCAGTTTCTTCGCCTACAAAAATCTGGACGCCATCCGCGACGTAACCGTGCAGCGATTCGCCGTGCTCAAATCCATGCAACAAGCGGTTCCCGACGCATCCGCAAACCCGCTTCACGCGCTGCTCGCCCCGACGCTGCTGCCGCCCGAGTTCGACGGCGTTCGCACCTTCCACATCGCGAGCGATCTGCTTACCATCGCCGCGCTGTGGGCGATGGAACGGCGGCGCAGGCTGCTGAGTTGAACCCTACGCCGCCAGCGCGGTGATGCCGGTGCCGAGCAGAGCATCCCGGCGCGCCCGCGCCAGCACGATGTCTTTCGTGCCGAGCGAACGCCGCACGCGCTCCTTCGTGAAGGGCGTGGGATGGATCACGTAATGCACGAACCAGGTGCCGTGGTTGTTCCAGAGATGGTGATTGGGATTGTGCGGATTCGTCCGCAGTGAGAGTTGAGTCATGGAGTCGTTGGCCGCTGCAACTTCACGGGAGATTTTGGTTCGCGCCAGCAGACGAGCCGGAGCGCACATCGCACAGCACCACTCGGCACTGCACTTCCACCTTGGTTTACTCCAACCAGGTTGGCAGATCCCGCGCGGGGCGGGATCACTCGTGATGTCTTCGCGTTGGTAAAAGAACTGCACTCAGCAAACACCACCCGCGCACCGTTGCAAGTGCATGGGCGGTTTATGACACGCGACGCGGCGCGCTACTTTTTCTTCCCTTCGTTTTTCATGCACTCGCACAGCCACTCCTGAGCTTTGCACTTCGAGCAAATTGTTTCGTCGTAGTGCAGCCGTGCGGTGATCAGTTTGGCGTCGGGCGCGG
>JAYVRQ010000066.1:0-2546 GCA_043776145.1 Chthoniobacteraceae bacterium | reverse complement strand
CGGTGCGACATCCTTTTCGTTTTTCACAACGACCAGTCTTGGCACGAAGAACTGACTCTTCTCAGTAACCATCGCGTTGAGGAAGGTGCGAAAGCGCGACTGTTCGGCGGTGAATTCCAATTGGATGCTGCGGTAGGCGACGAGCCCTTTCGCGGATTTTGGGAGAGCGCCGGGTTTCGCCGGTTCCTTGTCCTTTTTCCCCTTCCCCTCTTCCTCGGGCAGGGTTTCGCGGTCGAATTTGGTGATGGCGGTGAATCCGCCTTCGATCATTTTGTTCAGCACAAATTCCAACGCCTTGATCTGGCGACCCAGCGCGGGCGCGGCTTCTGGGAGCGGTGGCTCGGTCTGGTATTTTTCCATCCCGAGGTAGAAAGGGGTCGGCATCCCGACACCGCTTTCCTTCGCTTTAGTCGTAATACGGGTTACTGCCTCGCGCAGCTTGTCTTGAAACTGCTCGCGGCTGAGCGGCTCGACGGGGATTTGCGCAGTGGCGAGATTCTTGTGCAATTCGTCGATTACGGCGGCGTGCTCCTTTTTCCGCGCGTCGAACTGTTTGAGGTTCTCAGCCTCGGGATAAGGCTTGAGATTCTCCAACTTGTTCAACTCGGCCACCTTCGTTTCGTAATCGCTGCGCGTTTCGTCATAAACGCCCTTCGCGGTGAAGAGCAGGTATCCGAGCGCGCCGACGCCGATCACCATGACTGCGATGAATCCGCTCAAAAACTTGTTCTGCTTGATCCAGTTCATTTGGTCGAAATCTTGGGCAGCTTGATCGAATCCTTGAGGACGATCGGGATTTGGAAGGGCCAGCCCCAAGTGGATTGATCCTGGACGGTGCGCTGGAGTTCGTCAGCTTTCACTTCGTAGTAGGGCGAATCCGCGAGGTTCTTGAGGAAGTCGTCCACGACCGCCGTGCCGCGGGGATTTTCCGCATAAAGACCGCGGATCATCAGCCGCACGGTTTCCTTCGGCTTGCCGCCGCCTTTTTCCGGCTTCGCCGCCGGAGCTGGGTCACCGGCAGCCACCTCTTCGGGGCCGAAGCTGGTAATCCAGATGTATTCGCCGGGGAGGCGGCTGTTGAGATCGGCGATGACGGTGGTCCAGTAATCCCGTTCGCGAATGGCTTCGATGAATGGCGCGGCCAGTTCCTCCTGCTTCTTGATCTCCGCCCTCGCCGCGTTCATCTGCTTATCAACGTTCTTGAGCGGCGCGCTCTTCGTCTCGACCCGGTCGGCGATGGATTTTGTGATCTCCGCCGCCCGCGTGAAATAGAGCCACCACGCCGCCAGCGCGAGCAGCGCGCAAACTCCGGCGAGGATGATGAATGGCCGCTGCTGGGCCAGGCGCTGCCGTTTCAACACGCTGGCCGGGCGCAGGTTCAACTCCATCGGGCAATTGCCACCGCGCAGCGCGAGGCCAACGAGTTCGCCGAGCGTGTGCGCGTGCTGCCCCACTTCGTCGAGATTCAGGCGTCCTCCTTCGACCGCGACATTGCGCAGCGGATTGAAAAATTCGACTGGGAGCTGGAGCTTTTCGTGAAAGAACTCGCGCATGTACGGCAGGCTCGTCGTTCCGCCGCAGAGGAAGATTCGCGCGGGTGCCGTACCGTGCTGCTGTGTGCGGTAAAAGCTGATCGATCGCGCGATTTCCGCGTGCAACCGCGTCATGCTGTTGCGCACGATTTTCGAGACGCGCGCGACTTCGGGATCGTCCGGGTCCGCATACGAACCGCCGAGGCTCACGAACGCATCGCGTCGCTTCCGCTCTTCCGCCGCGACGAACGGCTCGCCGAAATCCTTCGCGATCGCCTGCGTGATCGTATTGCCGCCCTGGTTCACGATGCTGCGGCTGAAAACCTTGTTCGGCTCAATGAAAATCAGATTCGTCGTGCGCGCGCCGATGTCGATGATGAGCGTGCAGCCGTCGAGATCGCTGTAGTTGTAACGATAGGCGTTATAGAGCGCCATCGGAGCGACGTCGATGGTCTGCGATTTCATCGAGGAGGCTTCGACCGCCTCGTTGATTTCATCGAGCAGGTCCGCCTTGATCGCGACGATCACTACCTCCACCTGCGCCGGGTCGCCGCTATCGACGAGCTGGTAATCCCACACGACTTCGTGAATCGGATACGGCACGTTTTGCTGCGCCTCGAAAGTGACGATCTGATCGACCTGCTCCTCACCGACCGACGGCAGCTTCACGAAGCGCGTGAAAATTGCCTGCGAGGAAATCGCGAAGTTGACCTTCTGCCCCTTGTAGCCCAGTGCGGCCACCATCTCCGCGAGCGTCAGCTTTGTCTGCGCGAGGCGCGTCGCATCCGGGAGCGCGGGATCGGCGAGCAGTTCGCTCGTTTTGTAATTGGTGAGGACGAGTCCTCCGTCTTGCCCCGTCTTGAAATCGGCGACCGCGACGGTCTGTGTGCCGAGATTAAGACTCAGGATGCGATTGGGTGCGGCCATGAAAGAACGGGTGCCAGAGCCTTACCGCGACGGTTTGATCTCCTCGTAGCGATCGTAGAACAACGGCGCGAACGGCGTCTGATCCTT
>JAYVRQ010000065.1:0-8397 GCA_043776145.1 Chthoniobacteraceae bacterium | reverse complement strand
CGCGCTGGATCAGCGCGCTCCCGCCGTTCATCGCGAAGGCGCCGGTGACGATAAAGGGCGTCGGCGTGGCGGAGGAAACTGGGCGGCCCGTGAGAAATCTCCCGCTGGCGATGGTGACACTCGCCACCGTCTCCGAGACGCCCTGCGTCGGCGCGGCCTCGGTGTTCCCCGCGCCGGAGCCGAAGGTGCCACCGTTGAGGATGATGTTCGCGGTGTCGGGAATGTGATCCTGCAACTGCCCTCCAGTCGTCCCATACGAAACCGTTCCGCCCGCTTCCACAAAGAGATCCCCGCCGATGGCATTCACGCCGCTCGTTTTGGAAAGAATCAGGTTCCCCCCGCGAACGGTCGTGCTTCCCAAATAGGAATTCGCCACCGCGCCGCTCAAGACAAGCTGCCCCGCGCCGGTTTTCGTCAGCGTCCCGCTGCCGGTGATTTCGGTGGTGACGGTTTGCGCGAGCGGGTTGTTGAAGGCGAGCGTGGCATTGTCCGTGATCGTGGTGGCGGAGCCGAGCGTTCCATTCGTCACGCCGTCGCCGATTTGCAGCGTGCCGGCGGAGATGAGCGTGGTGGTGTAAGTATTCGTCGCCGTGGTGAGGATCACCGTGCCCGCTCCGGTCTTGGTCAGTCCGCCGCCGCTGACGAAGCCCGTGTATTTGACCGTCGCAGCCAGCGGAGCCGCGCTCAATGTTCCGCCGAGCGCCACGCCCAGCGCGATCGGGCGGTTCGTCGCACCCGGCGTCAGGCCGGTGAATTCGAGCGTGCCATCATCGAGCGTGATCGTGGTCCCCGCGCCGAGAGGGCTGTTCGAGCCGCTATCCGCGACGGCTGGCACGCTCAGCATTCCCGCGCCGGAGACGCTCACCGCGCCGGTGAAGCTGTTCGTATTCGTAATGGTCGTTTTCGCCGCGCCGGTCTTCGTCAGCCCCGTCGTCCCGATGATCGCCTTCGTGCCGGTGACGGTGTACGCCTGCGACGCATTGTTAAAAAGGATCGCGGAGGGAGCCACATCGGCCGCGCTCACATCCGCAGTCGCGCCGATGACCCCGTCGCTGAAGGTGACGCTGTCGCTGGTGAGAAAATTGGTGAGCGGGCCGAGCGGTGCGTTGAGTCCCCAGTTATTATTTGCTCCCAGGCTCCATTGCGTGCCGTTCCGCCCCGACCAAAACGGCGCATCGATGCCGGTCACATTGAGGTCGATGGAAGTGCCGCTGTTTTGCAGCGTGGCGGCGAGGCGCGGCGTGGGCAGCGTGCCGAGCACGTAGCTGCCAAAGCCTCCGCCGAGCGCTCCGCTGTAAGCCACGAGCTGATGCACGCCGATGGTCGGATTACTGCCGCCGATGTTGATGGTGACTTTGCCCGGCCCGCCATTCGCGACGAGTCCTGCGGGGGACGTGACATTGATCCCGAGCACCGTGGCGCTGGGTGAAACGACCAGCGTCGCCGTATTCCCGGGAGCCGTGCCGAGCGTGAGATTGCTCACGGTCAGCGTCCCCGCGCCACCCGCGTCCCCCGCCTCGATGCGCCCTCCGCTCGCGACCGTCACGGCTCCATTCACCGTGCCCGCGCCGGAAAGAATCTGCGTTCCCCCGAGCGTGAATCCACCCCCGACGCCCGTCACATCGAAAGTCGCCGCCGCCTTCACGTCGATGCGCGGAGTGCTCGCGAGCGAACCCGTGAGCGTGAGCGTGCCGCCGTCCACATGCGTGACGCCGCTGTGCAGATTCGCCCCCGGCAGCACGAGATTTCCCGCGCCCGTCTTCGTGAGGGAAAACGCGCTGCTCGCAATGCTCGCGAGCGTCGCCGTCGCCGTCGTCGCATTGAGGGTCGCCGCGCCCGTCAGCGTCGTCGCGCCAAAGCGGACGCCGTAACTGTTCGCGCCCGAGACCGTCATCGTTCCCGCGAGGCTGAGCGTGCCGAGGCTGAAAGTATTGCCCGTGTTCGCCGCGACGTGATCCACGTCGATCGCGCTCGCGCCGGTGGCGGTCACATTATTTCCATACGCCAGCGTGCCGCCGCTCCCCGCGCCATCGTCGCGAAGTTGGAGCGTGCCGCCGTTCAGATTGACGACGCTGGTGCTCAGCGTATTGCCCGTCGCCGCCGGGGCGCTGCGCAGGGTTTGATTCGCGCTGACGTTAAAGCCGCCGCTGAAAGTGTTCGCCGGATTCGTGAGAATGAGCGCCTTCCCGCTCGTGGCATTGGTCGCGTTGCCATTGATCGTGAGCGCGCTCGCTCCGCTGAGCAGGCCGGAAATCGTGATGTTCAGATCGCTCGTCGGCGTGGTGTAGCTGCGCAGGTTGGTGGAAGAGGGCGCGGTCACATTCACCGCGCCGGCATACACGCCCGTGTCGGCGGTGCGCGTCGCGAGGATGCCGCCGTTCAAGGTCACGGCATTGTTCAGCGTCACTGCACCGCGCGTCGCGATTTGTCCGCCGACATTCACCGTGATGGAAGACGCCGTGAGCGTGGCCGCGGCGACATTGATCTCGAGCGTGCCGCCATTCAGGATCGCCGCGCCCGTGCCGAGCGCGCCGTTGCTCGCGGCTTCGAGGATGCCCGCCGTCGTGGTCGCTCCGCCGCTGAAAAGGTTCACCCCGCTCAGGGTCAGCCGGCCCGTGCCCGTCTTGTTGATGCTCTGCGTGCCGGTTTGGGAAATCGCCGCGCCGATCGTCGCGCCGCCCGCTCCCACACTGATGTCCCGGCTCGCCGTCAGCAGCAGCGTCAGCGTCGTCGTGGTGCCTGCTCCCACGCTGGGGATGGTGACCGCATACGTCCCCGTCTGAATGATCGGCACGCCCGTGCCGCGCCCGCCGTTGAGCGTGAGCACCATGCTCGAACCCGTGCTGTTATTTTCCAAAGTCACCGCGCCCGCACCCGCTCCGGCAAAGGAAAGATCCTGAATCGCCGTGGCACCGGCGGGCGCAAAACCCGACGCGCGAATATCCACGCCCACCGCCGTGGCGCTCGTGTTGTTGATGACGGCGTTATCCGCCGCCGCCGGCTTGAGCGCGCCACCGGCGCCGCTCCAGTTCGCATCGGTCGGCCAGCGCACCGGCGTCGCATTGACCGTCGGGTCGCCGGCAGCGGTGATGGATTGCTGCGCGCCATGCGTGGCAAAGGGTGCGAGGGCGAGCAGGGTGGCGATGCTGCGGTTCAGGATGCGGGTGTTTTTCATGGGAATGGGTGGCGGGGTTTTTGGGTGAATACCGGGGCAGCGCGACGCCGCGAACGATCCAATCGCGCACGAAGAATTTCAAACATCCGCCTCGCCGTGCAAGATGAAAGTCGAGCCATCGGCGAACGATACGACTTCCACAGTTCAACTGCCCCAAGCCATGCGAACGCCGTTGGCGTTCGCAACGGCTTCGAGCCTGTCATGCACTTTCTTCGGGTGGGCCAAAGGCCCAAAACATGCCAGCCCAGGGTAACGCCCTAGGTTCGCCGACACACAAGGGCTGGCTCGCTTTACCGGGGGTGCTCCGCGAGTCGGCCTCGGTGTGCGGCCAGCGCGCGGACACCCCGCCCACGCAAAACAGAGTTTCGCCTGCAATCGTATTCCCAAACGGAGTTTGGGAACGAGGACATCCAGCCTTTATTATCCTAAAACGGCGATGGAATCACCGCGAAGAACGCAGAGAACACGGAATACGCGGAGGAGGAGAGTTATTCTTTCCATGCCGGGAGTTTCACTGGCTCACCCATTAGGCGAATGCCAACCGGTTCGCGTTCTCCGGGTCTTCCGAATCTTCTGCGTCTTCCGCGTCATCCGCGGTTTTCCTCGCCGCTCTAGGTTTGTTCCATCCGTCAAAAAGGCGGAGCCATGCGTCTCAAACATTCTTGCGCAAGGCTCCAACTCCAAGACAGGCGTCGCCGAAATTTTTCCGCACGTCTGAACCTTACCTTCGTACGACATAACCTCCATGCCGTAAGCCGCGGATATCGCCGTTCTTTCGCAAAACGAGAATGCGGGGCGTCCTATTTCACCTCTCAACCGCTCGCCCGGAAGATAGTCATCAACTTACGGGATAAAAATCCGGCAAAGCGATTTCGCAGTGAAAATGGATTTCCAACCATGAAACGACCCCAGCGTCAGCACAGCGGCAGGCCTTCCGACCATCCCACCGATGACCGCGATGAAAAGTGTTCCCGGCGAATCGTCTCTGCTCCGCGCCGCCGAAGTGAAACTTCGCCAGCAGGGCATTCCCAAGTGCAACTTGGGAACGAGGGTAAAAAGCCATGAGTGGTTTTACAATTCTTGCTGTATTTAAGTGGCTCGGGCTCATTCTAATACTTACCAGCCCGGTATTGCTAATGCTTCGTCTCGTCTCAGTCCTCAACTCTTCGTGGGGAACAGTATTCGTGATTGCAGCGGTTACTCTTGCTATAGGTTTTGTCTTCATCGTTTTAGCCGCGCACATTTCGGCTGCGGTCTGAGTAACCAGACGAAAGCAGTGCATGAAGAGATGCAACCATAGCCGACGGCATTCCATGCGGCCAACCGCCTCGAAGGGTTAAAAACCGCGCTTTAAGTCACGCCTTTTTCGCTGCGATCCCGCCAGCATCGCCAGCCCGCTCAAAAGCAGCGCGCTGCCGCACGGCTCGGGCACGGGCGCGGCGGTGAGGCCTTCCATTTCTCCGCCGCCGAATCCCTCGGCAGGCGATGGGAGGGGCGGGCCGACCGAAACGACCCCGCCGTTTCCGATCGTCAGGTCTGAGAGCGTCTGGTCCACGCTGAAATTCACCCGCGCAGTCGCGGCGACCGAGGCGTTTGGCGAACTGCCGTTGACGTTCACGGTGCCGCCGCTGGCGGTGAGCGTCGAGTAGCTCGGGCCCGCGCCGTTCAGCGTCAGCGTGCCTGCGCCGGTCTTGAGAATCCCGCCGTTTTGCACGTCCGCTGCGATGGTCATGGTGCCGGTCACGTCGAAGGCGCGCACGGCTCCATTGAGATCGACGACCGCCTTCGGTCCGACGATCGCGCTCACGCGGACGAGGCTCGTCGTGCCGACGGAAATGACATCGCCATCGAGACGCAAAATGCTGCCAGAAGAATTGGCGGCGACCGCGGACGGGCCGGCGTTGAAATTGATCGCGCCGCCCGTCATCACGAGTCCGCCCGCGCCGACATTGAGCCGACTCTCGTTGCCGCCGGTCGTGCTGCCGCCGTCGAGATTCACCGAGCCGCCGGAAATCTGCACCGCGCCCGCATTGATGACGCCGCCGCGCTGGGCGAGCGCGGTTCCCGCCGTCACATTCAGCAGACTGGAAATGGTCATGCCGCTGAGATTCCGGTTGGATAAAAAGGTGCCGCCGTTGAGGACGACGTTCGCCACCGTCTCGATCGGCCCGCCCTGCGCCGGCCCGGCGATCGTGGCGATGTCGCCGAAGGTGCCGCCGTTGATCGTGACGGTCGCGCCGTCGCCGATTTGCTCGCTCGCCGCGATGCGGAAAGTCGCTCCCGTCGCGATGATGAGATTGCCGGGGACGGCGGTGGTGAAAGCCGGTTTGCCCGCGATGAGCGTTCCCGCGGCCACGGTCGTGTCACCTGTAAAAGTATTCGCGCCCGAGCCGCCGAGGGTGACGGTGCCCGCGCCGCTGTTGCGCAGCGCGCCCGAGCCGCCGAGGTCGTTCGTGACGGTGATGGCGTCTGAGCGGCTGAAGGTGAGCGTGCCATCGTTCGTGACCGCGCCGGAGCCGAGCGTGCCGGTGGTTCCGGCGCTGCCGATTTGCAAAGTGCCCGCCGAGATGGTCGTCGCGCCGTAGCTGTTTGCGCCGGTGAAAATGACCGTGCCCGCGCCGGCTTTCGTGACATTGCCCGCACCCGAAATCGCGGTGCTGACGACGACGCCGGCATCGGAGCGATTGAAGACGAGTTCGGTGGTGACATTCACGGCTCCCGAGCCGAGCGAGCCGCTCGCGCCGCCGTTGCCGATTTGCAGCGTGCCGTTGGTCACATTGGTCGCGCCATAGCTGTTCGCGCCGGTGAGGATGGCCGTGCCTGTGCCCGTTTTTGTGAGCGCGCCCGTCCCGCCGATCGCGCCCGAAAGTGTGAGCGCGGCATCGGCCTGGATGGTGCCGCCGCCCGCGTCCATCGTGAGCGCGCGATTGGTGCTGCCGGCTCCCGTGATGGCGAGCGTGCCGCCGTTGAAAGTGACCGCCGTTCCCGCGCCGAGCGGGCTGTTCACGCCGCTGTTCGCGACGGAGGCGACGCTCACGGTGCCCGCGTTCAAGGCGACCGTGCCCGTGAAGCTGTTCGTGGTGCTAATCGTGACACTACCCGCGCCGTTCTTAGTAAGCCCCGTGGCACCGGTGATCGCCTTGCTGCCGGTGATGGTATAGTTATTGGTCGCGTTGGTAAAATTCACCGAGATCGGCACCACGTCGGCAACGGTCACGTTCACGGTCGTGCTGGTCGCGATGTCGTTGAAGACGATGGCGTCGTTCGCGAGAAAGTCGGTGCCCGTGGCATTGTTCGAGAGCAGCACCCAGTTCTTCGCGGGCGCGATCGTGTTCGTGCTCCACTCGCTGCTCTGCGCGCCTTTCCACACGACGGAATCGGTGCCCAGCACTTGCAGGTCGATCGAAGTATTGGCCGCGTTGTTCACGAGATTGGCGGAGAAGCGGTTTGGCAGCGCGCCGAGATGAAACGCGCCGAACCCCGCCGCGCCGCCGATGCTGCCCGCATAGTCGATCACCACGTAGGTTCCGATGGCCAGGGAAACGACGGGGAGATTGATGGCCACGGAAGCGCCCGCATTCGCGATGAGGCTGTTTGCGCCGGTGACGGCGATCAATCCGGGAGTCACGCTGTTGGTAAGATTGATGTTCGCATTCGAGCCAAACGTGAGTCCGCTCATGGTCAGCGTGCCTGTCCCGCTCGCGTTCCCCGGCTGGATCGTGCCGCCATTCCCGATGGTCGCCGTGCCTGTCACCGTCCCGCTGCCGGAAAGGGTCTGCGCGCCACCCAGCGTGAATCCGCCTGCTACACCAGTGACATCGAAAGTCGCGCCCGTCTTCACGTCGATGCGCGACGTGCTGGGAATCGAGCCGGTGAGCGCCAGCGTCCCCGCGTTGACATTGGTCTGGCCGCTGTAGGTGTTGGCGGCACTGAGCTGGAGAATGCCCGACCCGGTTTTGTTTAAGTCGAATGCGCCACCCACCGCACCGGCCAGAGTTAGCTTCGCCGTGGTGGGATTGAGGGTCGCCGCGCCGGTCAGTGTCGTGGCTCCCGCGAATCGGACACCATAACTATTGGCTCCGGTAACACTCAGCGTCTGCGCCCCGATAGTTAGTGTTCCAAGGCTAACTGTATTGCCAGTATTAGCAGTAACCCGATCGACATCTATCGTCCCTGCGCCGGTTGTTGCCGTCACGTTATTCCCATAAGTCAGCGTGCCATTGCTACCCGCGCCATTGTCGCGAACCTGGAGCGTACCGTTGTTGAACGCGATGGACCCGGTGCCCAGCGTGTTGCCAGTCGCCGCCGGCGCGCTGCGCAGGATTTGACTCGCGCCGATATTGAAAGCGCCGCTGTAAGTGTTCGCGGTGTTTTTCAAAATAAGCGCCTTCCCGCCGCCATTCGTCTGCGGATCGGCTCCCGTGAGCGCCAGCCCGCCGCTGCCGGAAAGCAGCCCCGAGATGGTGATGCTTTGGGAGTTCGCGGGCGTCGTGTAATCCCGCAGACTTACCGACGAATTCCCCGCCACATTCAGCGTCCCCGCGTAAATACCGCCATCACCGCTCTGCGTGGCCAGCGCCCCACCGTTCAGGGTCACGGCACTATTCAAAGTCGTGGTCGTGCGCGTCGCGATCTGCCCGCCCGCATTCACCGTGATCGAGGAAGCCGTCAGCGTCGCGCTCGCGAGATTGATCTCCAGCGTGCCGCCATTCACCACCGCCGCGCCCGTGCCCAGCGCGCCATTCGCCGTCACTTCGATGATGCCAGTCGTGACCGTCGTTCCCCCCGTAAAAGTATTGGCCCCGCCAAGGATCAGCCGCCCCGCGCCCGTCTTGTTGATCCCTTGCGCGATGCCCGTTTCGTTGATGATGGAATTGATTGTCAGCGCATTCACTCCCGTGTTCGCCGCGACATTGATGTCCCCGATCGCGCGGCTCATTTTCAACTGCAAGCTCAGCTTCCGCGTGGAAGCATTCTGGGCCTCGAACAAGTAGGCGAAATCCCCGACGCTGCTGATGATCGGAAAGCCCGCGCCGCGCCCCCCATTAAGCGTGAGCACCATGTCTGTCGAAGAGCTGTTATTGTGCAGCGTCACGGCTCCGGTGCTGCTCAAGGCGATGTCCTGAATCTCCTTGGTGGAAACAAACGAGGGATTCACATTCACGATGCCGACGATGGCGATGATCGCATTGTCGTTCACGCTGGGAAGCACATGGGTTCCC
>JAYVRQ010000064.1:0-8402 GCA_043776145.1 Chthoniobacteraceae bacterium | reverse complement strand
GATCGAGGCGGATTTGGCGGCGCAGCGGAAGGGGAAGGGGAAGCGTTAGGCCGGGCACTCGCCGATTCAGGGCGGACTCTCCCTGAAACAGGGCCGCGAGATATAGCATCAGGCTGGGTGAACTCGGGTGTGGGCAGGGCAGTGTGGGGATTAGCTGCGACAGCTTTCGGAGTGGATACGCTAGCTTGACGACTAGCCGCGTTAGAGTGAAGAGTCGGTGCTGGTCTTAATCCTGACGTGGCTAGTTTTAGCTCTAACGCGCCTGAATGAGCGTCTGACATCGGTGGTTCTGGCAGCCTGTTCAGCGTAAATTTCTTTTGCTAAAAGGATTTGGAGCTTGCCCTTGCCCTACGCGGGCGTCATCCTCGCGCCTGAGGTTCTACTTTTACCCGACGAACGTCCGCCCTCTCCCGATCACTCCCCGCCTTTACCCCGCAAACCCCTCACCTTCCCTGCCATGCCCATCTCTGGTCCTTCCAGCTATCTCCCCACGGTCGATGCGTTTCTTTCCCACTGGGAATCGGCCAATACGGCGGTCGGCTCGGGCGGGGTCGTGCTCGAAGATGGGACGACGCGGGCCGCGCTGCTGACGCTGCGCGATGATTTGGAGGAGGCGCGCGATACGGTGACGGATGCGTCGGTCGACCTCTCGCTGGCGCGGTCGGGTCTTTTCCAAAAGCTGACGGCGCTCCAGGCGCGCGCGGTCGAGTTCAATGCGCGGGTAAGGGGCGATCTGTCGGCGACGGTGTTTCCGGGGGCACTGCCGGAGGCGTTTTCGGTGGGGCAGAGCGAGGCAATCGTGCGCGAGGGATTGCGGAAGATGTCGCGGCTATGGGATAAGATCAATCAGCTCGGGAGTTCGTCGCCGCCGGGGGTGACGCAGCCGTATTTGCTCTCGGGCGGGTATGCGCTGGCGGTGCTGGATGCGGAGCGCGATGCGTTGCGCGGGGCTTACCGGGCGCTGAGCGATGGGGAGGTGGATTTGGCGCTGGCGCGCGGCTCGCGCAACAAGGTGCAGGATGCCATTTACCCGAGGCTGAAGGCTTACCGGCAAAAGATCGGCGGGATGGGGGTGGCGTATCCAGAACTGGTCGAGTCGCTGCCGCTGCTGACGCCGGCGGATGGCCATACGCCGGCGACGGTGGATGCGGACGTGGTGTGGAATGCGACGGCAGTGATGGCGAAGGTGACGTGGTCGCCAAGCGGGGATGCGGCGCTGGCGCGTTACGAGGTGCGGGGGAGCGCGGGGGATGATTACAACACGGACGATGAGACGGTGCTGGCGTCGGTGCCGCCCGATGCGCCGCGGGAACTGCTCACGGCTTTTGCGCTGGGAGCACCGGGACTGACGGCGGGGTTCAAGGTCTATGTGGTGCTGGATACGGGCAACGAGCGGGGGAGCGAGGCGGTGTTCGTGACCCGGCCGGGGCCGTAGGGGCGCATCGGGGGGTGGTCGCCCCGGCTCTACCCTCCCGCCGAGCCTTCGCCGCCGGGTTTGGTCATGGCGATGGGGTCGAGGGCTTTGGTGAGTTCGGCGTCGGGGAGGATGTTCCACTCGCGGCAGATTTGGCGCACGGTCTTCCCGGTCTTCGCGCTTTCCTTCGCGATCTCGGCGGCCTTGTCGTAGCCGATGATCGGGGCGAGCGAGGTGACCATCGCCATGCTGAGTTCCACGAGTTCGATGCAGCGCGGGATGTTGGCCTTGATGCCGGTGACGCATTTTTCGCGGAAGACGACGATGACGTTCGCCAGGAGCCGCAGGGATTCGAGGAGGCTCTCGGCGAGCGCGGGCATCATGGTGTTCAGCTCGAAGTTCCCATTCGCGGCGCACCACGTCGCGGTGGCGTCGTTGCCGATGACGCGCGCGCAGACTTGCATGACGGCTTCGCAGATGACCGGGTTCACTTTCCCCGGCATGATCGACGAGCCGGGCTGGGTCTCGGGCAGCAGGATTTCGCCGATGCCGCAGCGGGGGCCGGACGCGAGCCAGCGGAGGTCGTTGGCGATTTTGTAAAGGGAGACGGCGATGGTTTTGATCTGGCCGCTGGCCTGGACGAGGCCGTCCTTCGCGGCCTGGGCCTCGAAGTGGTCGCGCGCCTCGCGCCAGGCGATGCCGGTTTGGTTTTCCAAATGCCGCATGACGATGCCGGAGAAATCGGGATGGCAGTTTAAGCCGGTGCCGACGGCGGTGCCGCCGAGGGGAAGCTCTTCGATGGCGGCGATGGCGTTGCCGGCGCGGAGTCGGGAGTATTCGATCTGTTTCGCGTAGCCGCCGAATTCCTGGCCGAGCCGGACGGGGGTGGCGTCCATGAGATGGGTGCGCCCGATCTTGATGATGTCCCAAAATTCGAGGCTCTTTTTCGCGAATGCGCCGTGGAGTTGTTCGAGCGCGGGCATCAGGTATTTGCGGATGCGCTCGCCGACGGCGATGTGGATGGCGGTGGGGATCACGTCGTTCGAGGACTGGCCCATGTTGACGTGGTCGTTCGGGTGAATGGGATCCTTCGAGCCGATGGGTTTGCCGGCCATCTGCGAGCAGCGGTTCGCGATCACTTCGTTGACGTTCATGTTCGTCGAAGTGCCCGAGCCGGTCTGGTAGATGTCGATGGGGAAGTGCGCGTCGTGGTGGCCGTCGATGATCTCGCGGGCGGCGCGGGCGATGAGCGCGGCTTTGTCGTGGTCGAGTTTGTCGAGTTCGAGGTTCGCTTCGGCGGCGGCCCATTTAATCATGCCAAGAGCGCGGATGAATTCGCGCCCGAAGCCTTTGCCGGAGATGGGGAAGTTGAGGACGGCGCGCTGGGTGGAGGCGCCGTAGAGGGCGTCGGCGGGGACTTCCATGGAGCCCATGGAGTCGCTTTCGGTGCGTGTTTCAGACATAAGGAGGGAGGGGAGGATGGGGGAGGCGGGGGACGTTTGGGAAGCGGAAAGGCGGCGTCCGCGAGCGCCGGGCTTAGCGCGGGCAGACTTTCGCGATGGCGTCGCGGAGGGTGTTCATCGTGAAAGGTTTTCCGACGACGAGATTGACTCCCTCGGGCTGCTCGCCCGCGCCGTTCATCAGGTCGCCAAAGCCGGTGAGGAGGATGAGGCGCTGGTCGGGTTTGAGGCGGTGGATTTCCTGGGCGAGCTGGTCGCCGTTCATCTCGGGCATCGCGCGGTCGGTGAGCACGAGGTCGAATTCCCCGGCGCGGAATTTTTCCAAACCCTCGCGTCCGTTTTCGGCCAGCGTCGCGAGATGATGGTCTTCGTCGAGATACATCGAAATGACCTCGCGGACCATCGGCTCGTCTTCGACGACGAGGATGCGCAGCCCCGCTTCGACGATGGTGAACGGGACGGGCGGCGGGGGCGGGACGCTGGCCTGCTCGAGCGGGAGCGAGAGGGAAATCGTGGTGCCGTGTCCGGGTTCGCTGCGGATGTCGATCTGGCCTTCGTGCCGGCGCACGATGCCATAGACGCTGCCGAGGCCGAGGCCGATGCCTTCGATGTTGTGCGTCGAGTAAAAGGGTTCGAGGCAGCGCGCGCGCACGTCCTCGGTCATGCCGACGCCGTCGTCGGTGATGCTGATGACGAGCCACGCGCCTTGGAGTTCCGTGCGGAGGGTGATGGTGCCGCGCTCGGGGATCGCGTCGATCGCGTTGAAGACGATGTTGGCGAGCGCCTCGCGCAGTTCGGCTTCGTTGCCGGCGACGGTCGGCACGTCGCCGAGTTCCGTGCGAATCGAAATGTTCACCCCGGAGGCGAGCGCCTGGTCCTTCCAGCGGGGGCGCGTCACGGCCACGACTTGCTGCACGAGTTCGTTGACGACGACGGGGGCGAAGATCTCGT
The DNA here is from genome assembly GCA_043776145.1 of Chthoniobacteraceae bacterium. Classification (GTDB taxonomy): domain Bacteria; phylum Verrucomicrobiota; class Verrucomicrobiia; order Chthoniobacterales; family Chthoniobacteraceae; genus JANLQB01. The sequence continues at coordinate 4,577 of JAYVRQ010000064.1, read as the reverse complement.
TCTCGTCGCGATGCCGGTAAAATTCGCGCAGGCGGCTGACGACTTTCGCGCTGTCCTGCGCGGCCTTGTGGATCAGTTCGATGTAAGTGCGGACCTTCGCCGGATCGGCGGCGGTCTCGGGTTTCGTGAGCAGCAGTTCGCTGAAACCGAGGATCGGCGCGAGCGCGTTGTTAAAATCGTGCGCCATGCCGTTCGCCATTTTCCCGAGCGCGTGCATCCGCTCGCGATGGATGATCTCCTGCTGCGCATCGCGGAGGTGGCCGAGCGTTTCGGTGAGCTTGTCGTTGATCTCGCGCGTGCTTTCCTCGGCGCGTCGGCGTTCCGCGATCTCCTGCTGGAGCCGCACGTTGGCCTGCTGGAGCATCGACGTGCGCTCCTCGACGCGGCGCTCGAGTTCATCGTGCGCGCGCCGGAGTTGAATCTGCACGCGCTGCCGCTCACAGGCGTACTGCATCGAGCGGATGAGGAGCTGGTTATCGACGTGGCCTTTCACGAGATAATCCTGCGCGCCGAGCTGCACGGTCTCGATGGCGAGATCGACATCGTTGCTCCCGCTCATCACCACGACCGGCACATCGCCCGCCGCGGCCATCGTGAGGATGAAAGTCTCGAGCCCGTCGCTGTCGCCGAGCGCGAGATCGAGCAGCACGAGGCCGATGCCGCCGGCTTTGAGCCGCTCGACACCGCGCGCCAGCGTGTCCACATGTTCGAGGCGAAAATCCGTGACCGCTTCGGACAAATTGAGCAGGCGCTTGAGGAAGGCGGCGTGTTCAGGATTGTCCTCGATCAGGAGGACGTTGGTGGGCTCGGAATTCATGAGGCGCTGTGCGAGTCCATTGTCTCGCGCACTTTGTGGGCGAGTTCCATCGGCGAAAACGGCTTTTGCAAAAAGGCCGTGCCGCCTTCGAGCCCATGCCGCCGCAGGATGCTCTCGTCGATGTAGCCCGAGGTGAAAAGCAGACTCGTCCGTTCGCTCCGTGCGCGCATCCAGTCGGAGAGTTCGCGCCCGCCCGCATCGGGCAGCACGACATCGGAAAAGAGCATGTCGATCGCGCGCCCGTTCTCCATTTCCACGACCTGCCGCGCGCTCAAACCATCGCCAGCTTCGAGCACGGTGTAGCCGAGCGCGCGCAGGATTTGCGCGGTCACATTGCGCACGGTGATTTCGTCCTCCACGTAAAGAATCGTCTCGTGCCCGCCCGGCAGCTTGCCGGGAGTTTCGTGCAGCGGCGCCTTCCCGCCCGCCTCATCGACGCGCGGGAGAAAGATCGAGAACGTCGTGCCTTCGCCCACGTTGCTCTTCAGCGAAATGTAGCCGCCGCTCTGCTTCACCACGCCGTAGCAAGTCGCGAGGCCGAGGCCGGTGCCGTGGCCTTTTTCCTTCGTCGTGAAAAACGGCTCGAAGACGTGCTTGAGCACTTCCGGCGGAATTCCCTCGCCCGTGTCCGCGATGGTCAGCTTCACGTATTCGCCCGCGGGCATCGCGTTCACCGCGTCGTCGTCACCGAGCACATAGGTCGTGTCTTCGGTGGTAATTTGGATCGTCCCGCCGCGCGGCATCGCGTCGCGCGAGTTCACGCAGAGATTCAGCAATACCTGCTCGATCTGGCTCGGGTCCGCCTTGATCCGCCCGATCTTCGCGCGCAAATCCGTGACCACCTTCACGTCCTCGCCGATCACCCGTTGCAGCATTTTCTGCAAACCGCGCACCGTGTCGTTCAGCGCGAAGACGCGCGGATGCAAAGGCTGCCGCCGACTGAACGCGAGCAACTGCCCCGTGAGCGCCGCCGCGAAATCCGCCGCCTTGCGAATCTGCGTGAGATGTTTGTGCATCGTCTGCTGCTCGCTCACCTGGCTCAGCAGCAGGTCGCTGTAGCCGACGATTGCGGTGAGGATGTTGTTAAAGTCGTGCGCGATCCCGCCCGCGAGCCGGCCCACGGCGTCCATCTTCTGCGACTGGAGCAATTCCTCTTCGAGCCGCTTCCGCTCCGTGATGTCCCGCGCGATCGAAGACACGCCGGTGATCCTTCCGCCTTCCGCACGAATCGGCGAATCCGTCAGCGACACGCCAATCTTTCGCCCATCCTTGCGCAGCCGCACCGTCTCATAATTCGCGAGGCTTTCCCCACGTTTCACCGCCGTCAGCATTTGCGGAAATTCATCGCTGCGATCCGGCGGGAAGAGCATCTGCAACGGCTGCCCCACCGCCTCCGCCGCGCTGTATCCATAAATGCGCTCGGCCCCGATATTCCAACTGCTCACGACGCCATTGAGCGTGCAAACCACGATTGCATCGTTCGAGTTCTCCACAACGGCAGCGAGTTCGGCCCGCGCACGCTGCGCTTTTTTGCGGGCCGTGATGTCGTGCAGATACGCGGTGAAAAGCGGCACGCCGTCGATCACGATGCGGCTCACCGTCACCTCCGCCGGGAACTGCGTCCCATCGCGCCGCACCGCCGCCATTTCAAAACGGCGCCCGGATTGCATGTGCAATTCCGGCGAGGATTCGCTGCGGGCCAGCGCGCGCCGGAGCAAATCGCACATCGGCTCCGGCACCATCACGCCGATCGCCTCGCGGCCCAGCACCTCCTCCGCACTGTATCCGAAGGCGCGCTCCGCCGCAGGATTGAACGCACCGATCCTGCCCTCCGCGTCGAAGCTGACAATGCAATCGAGCGCCGCATCGAAAATCGCCGCCTTCCGCATCTCGCTTTTGCGCAGCGCCTCTTCGGCATTCTTGCGCTCGATGAGATGCCCGAGCTGCCCGCCGATAACGCTGAGCGTCTGCAGCAACTCGGGATCGTGTGCCGCGATTTTCGGGCTGAAAAATTCGAGCACATGGCGCACTTCGCCGCGCACGGTGATCGGCACGCCGAACGCGGAACCCATCCCCGATTTCACCGCGATCCGCGCGATGGGAAACGACGCCTCCACCGCAAGATTCGCGATCCATTTCGGCTCGCCGCCCTGCCACACCGCGCCGGCCAGGCCGCTTCCGAGTTCGTAAGTCGTCCGCGCATTCGCCGCCTCGAACTCCGCAATATCCACATCCGGCGTGTGCCAGATTTCCACGCAGCGCAGCAGCCCGGCGGGCGCATCGACATCCCACACCGCACCCATTTTCCATTCGAGAATTTCGCAGATGCTTTCGAGAATTTTCGGACGCGCCTCCACGACGGAAGCCGCCTCGCCCAGCACGAGCGCCGCCGCATCCTGCAGGAGCCGCCGCTGCTCGCCCCAGTGCCGCGCCGAGATGTCCTCCGCGGTTCCCTCAAGATACAGCAGCCTGCCCTCGCCATCGCGCACCGCGCTCACATTTCCCTGCACCCAGAAAGTGCCGCCGTCCGTCCGCAAAACCTCGACCTCGAAATTCGAGACCGTGTCGTGCTTTTGCAAAGCCTCGAACAAGGCCGCGCGCCGCGCGGGATCGACGTAAAGCTGCCGCCCGGCATCCGACACGCGCTCGATCATTTGCTCTGGCGACTCGTAGCCAAACATCCGCGCCAGCGCCTTGTTCGCCGCGAGGTAGCGGCCCTCGGGCGTCGTCTGAAACATGCCCTCGATCGCGTTGTCGAACATCGCGCGATACGTCGTCTCGCGCTCGTGCAGCCGCTGGATGAGCCGCGCCTTTTCCTGCACATCCGCCTGCACGCGCCGCGCGAGCCGGTAAAGGAAAACCGTCGTCCCGCCGATCGTCGCGAGCAGCAGCAGATGCATCGCCATTTCGATCCCGTCGATCCGGCCTTCCGCCTTCTGTCCGCGCAGATGCCACAGGCTGATGCCCACGATGGCGAAGTAGGCCGCGGCCAGAATATAGCCGACGAACTCACGGGCCGGCCGTGGCTGGCGCATCGAATCGCTGCGGTGGTGAGTCTTCGAGAGCACTAAAAAACGCGGTCTGCGAAATTCGAGGAACTGATGCCGCGTGGCCGGAAGAGAAGCAGGAAGCCGGGCGTGCCGCCAGAAAAATAACGGGGTGTTCAGGTTGGCGGCTGTGATTCAAAATGGTGCAAGCCCGGCAGATGCGGCGGGCTTTGGATGTTGGATGTTGGATGTTCGATGTTCCATACTCGCGAAATGTCCGACCAACTCACCCCGATGATGCAGCAGTACCAGGGCATCCGGCGCAGTCTGCCGCCGGACACGCTGCTGCTTTTCCGGCTCGGGGATTTTTACGAGATGTTTTTCGACGATGCGGTGGAGGGTTCGCGGCTGCTGAACATCGCGCTGACGAAACGGAACCTCGTGCCGATGTGCGGGCTGCCGTTTCATGCGGCGGACAATTACATCCGGCGGCTGCTGAAGGCGGGGCGGCGTGTCGCCATTTGCGATCAGGTGAGCGAGCCGGTGAAGGGGCAGATCGTGCAGCGCGAGATCACGCATATCGTCAGCCCCGGCACGGTGTCCGATTTGCAGATGCTCGATGCGAAGCGGAACAATTTTCTCGCGGCGATTCGTCCGCGGGAAAAAGGCGCGGGTTATGGGTTCGCATTCATCGACCTGACGACGGGCGATTTTCGCGTGACGGAACTCGCCGATGAGAAGGAACTCGCGGACGAGCTGGCGCGCGTGCAGCC
>JAYVRQ010000063.1:0-8403 GCA_043776145.1 Chthoniobacteraceae bacterium | reverse complement strand
GTGCGCACGACTGGGCAGCGGCAGAAGGTCAACGCCATCAGTGCGCTCAATGCGAAAGGAGCTTTCTGGAGCGCGGTCTATACTGGCAACTTCAACGCCACGCGCTTTGTCGGCTTCCTCAAAGACTTCCGGCGCGGACGCAAAGCGAAGGTCTGTCTAGTGGTGGATGGCCATCCCAGCCATCGGGCGAAGTTAGTCAGCAAATATGTGCAAGGCACGCGAGGGATGTTGGAACTGCACTTCCTGCCACCCTACTGAGGAGACGGTGGGATATACTACAAAAAAGCCAGGAGCGCAGGCGTCGGAGGCGCATTCTGATAGCCCTTAGTGTAGTCCATCCTGCGGTTCCCACAGTAAATCCTTTACCGTTCCAATCAACTATCAACACCTCCCATCCAATCCCTAAACAGCACGCTCACCCTGCTTGCCGCACTGTTAGGGGGCGCGTCAAAAAGTGGCCGCTGCGATGGAACACAGCCAAGATGGCTTTGTTCCGACGTCCGACGACTTTTTAGACGCCCTCTTAGTCCCGCTGAATTCACCGCGCACGCGGAGAGCAAGCTTGCCGCTTTCGAAAGGCCAAGGAAGATTAAACACTCAATCGCTATGACCATGAAATACATACTCACGATCCTCAACCTCCTGGTGATGCCACACGCCGCAATCCACGCCGCCGAGCCATCGAAGCCCAACGTCATCCTCATCCTCTCCGATGACCAAGGCTTTACCGACTACGGATTCATGGGACACAAAGTCGTGCGGACGCCGAACATTGATCGTATGGCGTCGCAGAGTCTTCTTTATACCCGCGGCTATGTCATGCCGGTGTGCTCGCCGTCGCTGGCCTGTCTGCTCACGGGAAAGCTGCCTCATGCACATGGCATCACTGGCAATGACTTGAGCAAATCGGCCGCGGCTGCCGCGAAGGGTGCCGGTGAGGCGGGACGTTCGCCGCTCTCTCACAAGCTGCTGAGCAATGCGATGATTCTGCCGAAGGCTCTCACCGAGGCGGGATACCTGACTTTCCAAACCGGCAAGCTCTGGAATGTCACTGCGGAGGAGGTGGGATTCACCTCGGGCATGACTAATAAGGAGGGGCGTCATGGTGGCGACGGACTGGACATCGGCAGAAAGACGATGAAACCGGTCTTCGAGTTCATTGATAAGGCGCAGTCCGAGAAGAAACCGTTCTTTGTGTGGTATGCGCCGATGATGCCGCATCAGCCGCACAATCCGCCGCAGGAGTATCTGGCGCACTATGAGGGCAAGGGACTGAGTAAGAAGGCGGAACAGTATTACGCGATGTGCGAGTGGTTCGACAAGACGTGCGGCGAACTCGACGGCTATCTTAGCCAAAAGCACCTCACAGAGAATACGGTCCTCATATATATGGCCGACAACGGCTGGGACGCGGAACAAGGGAATCGCGCAAAGCTCTCGCCTTATGAAATGGGGATTCGCACGCCGATGTTCGTCCGCTGGCCGGGAAAGGTTGCGGCAAACCGCGATGATGAAACGCTGGCGAGCGTCATTGATTTTGTGCCCACCGTTCTGAAAGCCTGCGGCGTGAAGGTGCCAGCGGAACTTCCTGGGCTGGACCTTCTCGACCGCCCGGCGATGACTGCGCGGAAGTCCGTGTTTGTGGAGGCTTATACCCACGACATCGCCGCGCTCGGCGATCCGTCGAAGAGTCTCGTGACCCAGGTGATCATCAACGGATGGTCGAAGCTGCTCATCCCCGGCACAGTGGGTCCGGACAAGGCATTCACGTCAGCTCCGAAGGCGGTCGAACTGTTCGACCTCAAATCCGATCCGCTGGAGAAGAAGGATCTGGCGGCGGAGCGAGGTGACGAAGTGGATCGCCTGAAGGCACTGCAACAAGCCGAGTGGAATGGCGCTAAGTGATTCGGAATGTACACCATGTTCTCAATGAAATTTTTTCTCGTCATCCTCATTGCGGCGTTTGGGCTTCACCAATCGGCAGCCGCTGTGGAGCTGCGCACGAACATCCTTTTCATCTACGCGGAGGACATCAGTTATATGACTGGCGAACGCGGTGTGCGGGATCCTAATACGCACATCGCGGGCTTGAACACGCCCCATCTCGACAAGCTCGCAGCGGAGAGTGTGAACTTCACGCGCGCCTTTTGCGGGCAGAGCGTTTGTTCGCCGAGCAAGAGCGCGATTTACAGCGGGTTGCTCCCTCATGCGAATGGCATCTGGAGAAATGTGCATAACAACAGCGTCAAGTTCGGCAACCCTGACCAATGGATCCCTTTGCCGAATCCGCTTACCAAGGAGAACGATCCCACCAACCTCGCCGCCGGCGGAATGCACGAGGACATTCCCAATATGATCCAGATGCTCAAGGCGCACGGGGTTTATTGCGCACTGTCAGGGAAGCTACACCAGCAGCCTGCGCGGAATTTCCCGTATGATGCGTTCGTTGATGACACCGACCTTGCAAGTGTGATCAAAGCCGCGGGCGACAAACCTTGGCTCTTCTGGTGCAATCCGGGCGACACCCACGCGCCTTGGTGGAAGCATGTGCAAGGCAAACTCACCAATCCCAAGGACCGCAACTCGGCACCGAAGGATGTGGACCCCGCCGCCATCCAGATGCTTCCGTGGCTGCCGGATGCGCCCGCTTCGCGCGTGGACCTCGCGCAATATTATTCGTGCATTCGGAACATTGATGAGTTTGTCGGCAAGATACTGAAAGTGCTCGAAGACTCCGGTCAGGCGTCACGCACGATTGTTGTTTTCACCGGCGATCATGGCATTGGTTGTCAGCGCGGTAAGACGAGCATCTATCCGGCGGGCACGCAGGTGCCATGTTTCATCAAAGGCCCCGGCGTGAAGACCGGACGCATACTAAGCACGCCGGTTTCGCAGATGGATTTCAACCCCACTTTTCTCGAAGCTTTCGGCGTCGCACCGCAAACCGTCTGCCACGGCAAATCCCTCTGGCCCATTCTCTCCGGGAATGAGGACACGCTGAAGAATCGGCAAACCATCATGACCGAGACCAATAACAGCTTCATGTCCGCCCCCGGACGCAAGGGCAGCACCACCGCCGCACGCGCCGTTTGCGATGGTCGTTACTATTACATTGGCAATCTGATCCAAGAGAAGACAACGCTGCCAGAAGCCAAGGCCGTATTTGTCGGCAGTGGTGATGGGGAATACGGCAACTCAGGTCCGCAGTATGCCCTTGATCTGCATGACGACGCTGTGCGCAGCAAAGACAAGCAACCGCTGCCCTACGAACTCCTGCGCCAGCTCTGCATGGGCGATGCGCCAAAGGAGGAACTCTACGACCTTGATGCTGACCCCTGGGGCGTGAGGAATCTCATCAATGATCCCGCGCACGCTGAGATCCTTGCGCGGATGCGGAAGGAGTTCACCGAATGGCGCACCTTCACAAAGGATCCCGATGTCCACCCCAGCACCATCCCGCGACGCACGGCGAAATAGCAGGCATCGACACGCGCTGCAGATTTCTTTTTTCAAATCGAAAAAAGCAGGGAGAAACGACGGGGCTTCCGCTGTTCCTGATGAAAACATCTGGTTGACCAGCCAAATTCCAAAACGTGGAAACCCTCCTCAACCTTGTCATCTCCAGCCTCGTCGCGGGCTCATCTTTCGTGCTCGCTGCCCCGGCTCCGCCCAGTAAACCGAATATCGTCTATATCCTGGCGGATGACATGGGCTACTTCGATGTCGGCTTCAATGGCACCAAGGACTTCCACACGCCAAACCTTGATCGGCTCGCGAAGGACGGGACGATCCTGACGACGATGTATGGACAGCCGGTGTGCTCTCCCTCGCGCGCCACCCTGTTAACCGGGCGCTACCCGACTCATACAGGCGTTTACCGAACCGTCGGCGATCAGAAAAGTTTCAACTGGCCGCTGCCGCTGAACGAACGAACACTGGCCGACAGCCTGCGCGCGGCGGGTTACACCACGGCCCTCTGCGGCAAATGGCATCTTGGCGAGGATCCGGAATACCTGCCCCTCCAGCGTGGTTTCGACCATCAATACGGCCACATGACGGGCAGCATCAACTCCTTCACGTTGCACGGCCAGCCCGGAAAGAAACATCGGGACTGGTATCGCGATGACAAGCCATCCGCGGACGAGGGTTATGACTCCGACCTCCTTGCCAAGGAAGCCTGCCGCCTGATCAATGAGCAGCCCGCGGATAAGCCGCTGTTTCTTTACTTCGCTGCCCATGCCGTGCATACGCCGTGGCTGGCACCGAAGGAAGACCTCGCTCCGTATGCCAATCTCAAGGGCCGGCTCAAGGATCTGGCTGGCATGACGGCGGCGCTGGATCGGGTCGTCGGGCAGGTCGTGGCGGCGCTCAAAGCGAAGGGCATCCTGGAGAATACGCTCATCATCTTCTCCAGTGACAACGGCGGGCCGAGCTGGGATGGCGTGGCGCGGAATACGCCCTTGCGCGGCGGCAAGGCTCAGATTTACGAAGGTGGGCTGCGCCTCTGCAGTTTCGTGAACTGGCCGGGAAAAATTCCCGCCGGGGTCACGAACAACGAGCCGTTAAATCTGGTGGACTGGTATCCGACCCTGCTGAAACTCGCCGGCAGTTCCGTCGATCAAAGGCTGCCGGTGGATGGTCTGGACATCTGGCCGGTGCTCACGGAAGGCGCCAAGTCGCCGCACAAGGATATCTTGCTGATGGGTTCGCAGGCTGGCGAGGCTGCCATCCTCATCGGTGACTGGAAACTTCTCGTCAATCCGTCCGATACGAAAAGGGAGAAGAAGAAGGCGAAGTCAGAAGCGGGAGTGATGGTGAACGGCGACCGAATCGAGCTATACAACGTGGTCGCCGACATCAGCGAGCAACACAATCTGGCCGCCGCTCAGCCGGAGCGGCTGCAAGCCATACTGGCCCGGCTCAAGGAATTGACCGCGCATCCCGCCAATCCTGAGCATTTCAAGGACACAGGGAAGGGTGGTAAGAAGTTGAAAGACGATGAATAAGACCCTGCGGGTGCTGATATGGCAAGGAGAACGACCCACCAACTGAGCTAATTGAAATTAACACCGTGAAAAAACTAATCATTGGAATTGCCTGAGCGGTCGCCTCACTTGCGATGGCCGCCGCTGAGACGAATCCCAACATCGTATTTATCGTCGGCGACGACTGCGGCTATAATGAGTTCTCCTTCAACGGAGGCAAGTTCCCGACGCCGCCGATCGACGCAATCGCCAAGGGCGGGGTAATCCTGACGAACGGATACGTGAGTTCCGCGGTGTGCAGCCCGTCCCGCGCGGGACTGCTGACCGGCCGGTATCAGTATCGGTTCGGGATCTACGGGAATCCCCCGCACAAAAATGTGGCCGTCGAAGGCGTGCCCCTTGACGAGCGAATGCTCCCAGAGGCCCTCAAAGCCGCGGGTTATCACACGATCGGAATTGGGAAATGGCATCTCGGCTGGGATCGCAAGTTCTGGCCGGTCGCACGCGGATTTGACGACTTTTATGGCTTTATCGGGGGCTCCCGCAGCTATTTTCCGCTCAAGAATCCGGTTTACCATCGGGCGATCATGCGCAATGACAAGATCGCGGGGCCGGAAACGTTTGCCTACACGAACGGACGAATTCGGCACCCAAGCTGCGTCTTACATTGACCGCAATAAAGACCAGCCGTTCTTTTTGTATCTGTCCTTTAACGCGACCCACAATCCCAAGGGTGTGCTCCCCGCGGATCTCAAGGCAGGGCGCAAACCCATCTCGGGCATGACCATCGCGATGGACCGGGCCGTGGGAACGGTGCTCGACGCGCTCGACCGCAATCACCTCACCGAGAATACCCTCGTGGTGTTTCTGTCCGACAACGGCGGACAGACCGGGCACACCAATAGTCCGCTGCGGGGCTTCAAGCATGATGTGTATGAAGGCGGTATCCATGTGCCCTTCGTTCTGCGCTGGCCGAAGGTGATTCCCGCGGGCATCCTGCCGACGCTCATTGATGTCAGCGGAGGCACTTATCCCGCGGACTTTGGAGGTAAGAAACATCCGCCACTGCCGGGGCGCTCTTTTGGCTCCATTTTGAAGAACGGCGAGAAGCTACCCGAGCGTACGCAGCATTTCGCGCTCTTCAACAACATGGCTTTGATTGACCATGGATGGAAAATCGTCACCGCCTACGGCCAGCCGTGGCAACTTTACGACTTGGCAAAGGATCGCACCGAGATGCGCGACCTTGCGGAATCGCAGCCCGAAAAACTCAGCGAATTGCTTTCGTTGCAAAGGTCGTTCTTCCAGCGCGAAGATGTCCGCTTGCGGACGTCCGGAGGCGAGCGCGAGCCTGAATACGCGGCCATCTACAAAGCGGACGGTAAGATCGGCCCCGGCGCTCGTGAAAACGTGAACGACGAAGCATTCTCCCTCGCCCTCGCCAAAGCTCAGGCCGAAGGCCGCCAGCTCAGCACGGCGGAACGGGAACAACTCAAGCAGCAGACCTCGGCGAAACCCGCGCAAGGGAGGGGGAAGAAACGCAAAAAGAATGAGTAACTATGAGACACCTAATCAAACTTGCCATTGCCGTTTCGTCCGCGGTTATCGCTCACTCAGCGATAGCTGAGGCGACGCGTCCGAATATCCTGTTTCTCTTCACCGATGATCAGCGCTTCGACACGCTGGGCTGCGCGGGGCATCCGATTGTCAAGACGCCGACGATTGACCGGCTCGCTGCAAAGGGTGTGCGGTTTGAGAATGCCTTTGTGACCACCCCGGTTTGCTGGGTGAGTCGCGCCGTCGTGCTGACTGGGCAATGGGCGCGGTCCCATGCGATCCGGGAAAGCGTGCCGACCGTGAAGCCGGAGTCGCTGGAATTCATATTCCCGGTGGTGCTCCGTCAGGCCGGCTATCGCACGGCGCATTTCGGCAAGTGGCACCTGAAGGCACCGCCGGGCTTTAAGCCGGAGAAGCAATACGACGAGTTCGAGGACATAACGTGGAATCCGTATTTCAAGACCATGCCGGACGGCAGCAAACGGCACGAGACGGACATTATTGGCGACCGGGCGATTGCCTTCATCGAGTCGCAGCCGAAGGATAAGCCCTTCTGTATGAACCTCTGGTTCAACGCGGCTCATGCCGAGGATAAAGACAGGCGCCCAGGCATCGGTCAGCATCCCTGGCCGCAGTCCACGGACGGCATGTATGACGACATCCCCATCCCGCGGCCGCGCCTCGACAGCATGTCAATCTATGATGCGCATCCGCAATTTCTGAAGAAGTCGATCAACCGGTCACGGTTCTTCTGGGGCTATGATACGCCGGGAAAGTTTCAGACTAATGTGCGTGCCTATTACCGCATGATCAGCGGCATAGACAAGGCGGTGGCCCGCGTGCTGACAGCCCTGGATAAGGCGGGACTGTCGGACAATACAATCGTCGTTTACTCGGGGGACAATGGCTACTATCTCGGCGATCGCGGATTTCAGGGCAAATGGTCGCACTTCGAGGAATCACTGCGCGTGCCGATGGTCATTTACGATCCGCGCATTCCGGCGTCGGGGCAGGGCCGGGTGCTGAAGGAGATGGCATTGAATGTCGATCTCGCGGCCACCTTTGTGGACTGGGCGGGCCTTCCCAAATTGGCGCAATACGAAGGCCGCAGCCTCGCGCCGTTCGTCCGCGGGGAAAAGGTTGCCGACTGGCGCAACCACTTTTTCTGCGAGCACCTGGACCTTGCTCCGACTTTGACCTGGGAGGGCATCCGCGGTGAGCGCTACGTCTATGCGCGCTACTTTGATCAAAAGCCGCCTTATGAGTTTCTCTATGACCTGAAGACGGACCCGGATGAACTGAGCAACCTGGCCCAGCAATCATCCGCCATTGCCGTGCTCCGGGACATGCGTGCCTTGTGTGACAAGGAAATGAACGCCCGCGGCGGAGCGCTACTGCCGCTGGCCGAGCGACACTCGGAGAAAGGTGGCGCCAAAGGGCCAAAAGCCAGGCACGCGGATGAGTAACGCGGTTGCTTGTGAGCGATTGAATGATCCGCAATAACTCGTCGATGAAAACCCTCCTCCGGCTGTTCGTCAGTCTCTGGCCATTGGTCGTCGGCCATAAGTCGTTAGCCGCCACTCGCCCCAACATCATCCTTATTTACAGCGACGACCACGGCTTTTCCGACCTCGGTGCGCAGGGCATGGACAAGGATATCCGCACGCCGAATCTCGATGCGCTCGCGAAGGATGGTGTGCGTTTTGTGCGCGGCTATGTGAGCGCGCCGCAGTGTGTGCCTTCGCGCGCGGGCGTGATGACTGGCCGGTATCAGCAGCGGTTCGGCGTGGAGGATAATACCAAGGGGCCGCTGCCACTTGCGGAACTGACCATCGCGGAACGGCTGAAGCCGGCGGGGTAT